>CAZCFC010000100.1:0-9824 GCA_964497815.1 uncultured Cypionkella sp. | reverse complement strand
TCAGATGTGGAAACAGCGCATAGCTTTGGAACACCATGTTCACCGGGCGCTTGTTGGGCGGCAAACCGGTGATGTCCTGTCCCTCCAGCAGGATGCTGCCCGAGGTTGGCATCTCGAACCCCGCGATCAGGCGCAGCAAGGTGGTCTTGCCGCAGCCAGACGGCCCAAGCAGGGTAAAGAACTCGCCCTTGCGAATATCAATGGAAACATCGTCCAGCGCGCGCACCGCAGTGTCGCCACTGCCAAAGGCCTTCACAGCGTTGCGGGCCTGAACGGCAATGGTCTGGGTCAAGGTGACTCGCTCCCGATTGTTTTGATCATATTG
Organism: uncultured Cypionkella sp.; assembly: GCA_964497815.1. Classification (GTDB taxonomy): domain Bacteria; phylum Pseudomonadota; class Alphaproteobacteria; order Rhodobacterales; family Rhodobacteraceae; genus Cypionkella. The sequence continues at coordinate 9,499 of CAZCFC010000100.1, read as the reverse complement.
CGCGGGGGACAAGGCCGGGTGCAACAGAAACCTTGGTTCAGAACGCCATTGGCGCGCGCTTGTCGACCCAGGGTTGTGCGCTTTCCAGTTCTGCACAAAGAGCGATCAATTCTTCATCGTATCCATAGGCGGCTGCCAGATGAATTCCGATGGGCAACCCCTGCGCCGAGGTGGCCAGCGGCAACGACGCCGCTGGCTGGCCCGAGGCGTTGAAGACCGCGCAAAAGGGAGAATAGGCAAAGATACCGCCCGACCCGATGCGATAATTCACGTAATCATCCCGGTCGTGGTTGAAACGGCCCACGCGGGCGGGCGGCTCTGACAGGGTGGCAGACAGCAGAATATCGGGGCCACTGGCAAAGTATTCGGCCATCTGGCGGCCAAAGGCGTGGATTTCACCGATCGCCTCAAGATAGCGTGTCGGGGCCAGGGTGGCGGCATGGGCGCAGGCAGAGCGTGCGATACGCTCGACCTTCGCGTCCGTCGGGGCGCGGCCATGCAGCGCGGTCTGGATCGACAGGGCAGTGCCGATGGCGACAATATCGGTCCAGGCGCGCATCATCGCCGCCACATCCGCCTGTGCGGGCCGTCCGGGTTCGACATGGTGGCCCAGGCTTTCCAGCAGGCGGGCGGTGTCTTCTACGCCGCGCAAGACGTCGGGGTGGATCGGCTCGGCGGTAAAGGTGGTGTCGCAGACCGCCACCCGCAACCGACGTGGCGGGCGGCTGATGGCTGCGGCGTGGCCATGGATCAGGGGCGGTGCGACATAGGGCGCGCCAAGATCGGGGCCTTCGCAGGCGTCCAGCATGATGGCCGTGTCGCGCACCGACCGGGTGAGAAAGCCGTCAATCGCCATGCCGGCCCACCCTTCGCCCGCGAAGGGGCCATCGGGAAGCCGCGCGCGGGTGGGTTTGAAACCGAACAGCCCGCAGCTTGACGCCGGTATCCGCACCGACCCGCCGCCGTCTGATCCGTGCGCAAAGGCAACGATCCCCGCCGCAACCGCAGCCCCCGCGCCGCCCGACGAGCCGCCCGAGGTGTGATCAAGGTTCCATGGGTTGCGGGTGGGGCCGCCGTAGACAGCGGCTTCGGTGGTGGCTCCAATGCCGCCTTCGGGCGATGTGGTGCGACCAAAGGTAACAACTCCGGTGGCGCGGATGCGGTCAAAGATCGCGGAATTGCGGCTGTAGCGGGTGTTGGAAAACTGCCGGGATCCGTTGTGCGACGGAAAATCCACCGCCTCGCAGCCCAGATCCTTCAGCAGGAATGGCACCCCCCGGAACGGCCCGCGGGGCAGCCCTGCGGTGATGGACTGCCGCGCCACGTCTTCTTGCACCAGCACAACGGCGTTCAGGGCCGGATTGCGCGCGGCCACCGCCGCAAGGGCCGCGTCCAGCAATTCGGTGGGGGTGACTTCGCCCCGCGCCACCAGTGCCGCCAGCGCCGTGGCATCTCTTGCGCCCAAATCCCCGATCATGCTGTGCTTCCCTGCCTGCGACCTGCGGCAAGCGTGGCGGCTTAACGCGGCCACGTCCATCCCGGCAGCGGCAATGCGGGGTCGTATTGCGGCCATGGGCAATCGGTGGCGCGGAGGGTGTGGCCGGTGTTCTGGGTGCGGAGGGCGGTCGGTGCAACCTGACGCAAGCGGGCGTGTCATCAGGTGGGGGGTTCATCAGGTGGGCGTACAATCAGGTGGGCAGCTGTTCGGCCAGCGCGGCGTGCAGGCTGTCCAGCGTCAAGGGCTTGGCCAGATAGCCATCCAGACCTGCCGCCATATACTGCACCCGGTGGGCGGACGTTGCGTCTGCGGTCATCGCCAGTACCGGCAGCCGCGCCGCCATCCCTTGCAGCGCCCGGATCCGCGCCAAAGTTTCCGGGCCGGTCAGGCCGCGCATGTTCATGTCCAGCAGCACAAGGTCGGGGCAATCGGCGCGAATCGCGGCCAAGGCACTTTCCCCACTGTCCGCCTCGGACACCTGCGCGCCAAGGATCCGTAGGAAGGTGGCCGCCACCAGCCGGTTGGTGGCGATGTCATCCACCACCAGAATCCGGCGCGCCGACAGTGCAGGCGGCGCGACGGCGGGGACCGGCGCGCGCGCAGGCAAGGCCGGAGGCAGGGCGAACGTCAGCCGGAACAGCGCCCCGTGTGGCGAGGGCAGGGCCACCAGATCACCGCCCATGGCCCGGGCCAGCGCACGGCTGATCGACAGGCCAAGCCCGTTGCCGCCCTGCAAGGTGGTGCCGCGATAGAACGGCTCGAACACCTGCGCGTGGTCGGCCTTTGGCAAGCCGGGTCCACTGTCTGACACCTCGATCTGCAACATGCCGGTTTCGACGGGTTTTGCGCGCACCGTGACCCCGCCGCTGGCGGTGAATTTCAAGGCGTTGGACAAAAGGTTGGCCAGACACTGCCGCAGGCGCTGGGCGTCAAACAGCGCCAGATCCGGCAGGCCGGGCGCAAGGTGCAGGTCAAGCCGAAGTCCGGCGGTGGCAAAGCTGTGCCGGAACAACGCGATGGCGGCGCTGATTTCGGCTGCTGGGTTGGCGGGGGCAGGCCGAATGGTCAGCTTGCCCTGACCAATGGCTGACATGTCCAGAATATCGTCCAGGATGACAGCCAGTCCGCGCGTTGACTGCACCAGCACCGTCATGCGTTCGCGGGTGTTGGCGTCGGCCGTCAGGGCCAGTTCAGCCTCGCCCATGCCCATGATCGCGTTCAGCGGCGTGCGCAGCTCGTGGCTCATCTGCGCCAGAAACCGCCCCTTGGCCTGATCGGCGGCCTGTGCGGCCCGGCGTTCGCAGACCAGTCCGACGTGCAGGGCATGGTTGGACCTCATGGCCGACAGGATAAACGCCGACCCCGCAATCACGCAGGCCGTAGACAGCAGAAATCCGTTCAGATCATCCTGATTGACCCACAGCACAGTGTTGCCCACCAGAACCGTGATCATGATCGAAGACCAGCCCACCAGGGCATAGGGCAGATGGATGGTGCGCACAGTGGTCAGCTGCACCAACGACAGCGACACCATCGCCACAGCCAAAGCCTTGGAATAGCTGGTGTCCATCTGCCAGATGACCGTGGCTGCAAAACTGCAGCAAAACTCGGCCACAGCGACACAGATCAAGGTGGCACCATAGCACAGCAGGTGCTTGGCCGGGTTCAGGTTCCGCATGGCCCGCAGGCCCAGCATTTCGGCGGCAACATCAATCACGCACAGCACTGCGCAAAACCAGAACGGCAGAAAGATCAGCGCCAGCCCATAGGCCAGCACCGTCAGCACCATGCGCGTCGGTTCAGTGCCGGCCAGCAAGGCGCGTTGCCGCGCGATTTCGTCCATATCCTGCCCGCCCAGATTGGTTATCAACCGCTCTAGCATCTGGTTCCCAACCCTGTCCCCTGCCTGTCGGAAAGGGTGCAGGACTGCAGCGCGGGGTCAACCGTAAGCTGCGGTCAATGCAGTTCTTGTGCAACAATGGGGATTTCTTGCCGCAACTTTCCGTCGATCCCGAAAACAAGGATGCGGTTGTCTGTGGTGACGACCGCCGTCCAGCCGGTGCCAAAGGTCACCGCCTGCGCCTTTGCCCCCGCAGGAAGGGCCAGTTCGGGCGGCACAGCCGGGGATGCGACACCCGCGCTTGGCATGCGGGTGACAAGCAGGCCAACCACGGTTATGACACCGACAATCATGGTGATCATCAAGACGATCACCAAGACCTTCAGAAACCGGAGCGAGGGCGGCAGGCCCGGCTCTACAGGAGTGTCAGTCATGGCAAGCCCCTTTGTTGCGGATGAAAACAGCCTGACCGTGGTCATTGGTGAGGATGCGCCCGTTCGCCTAGATAAGGCGCTTGCGCAGGCGGTGCCAGAGGCGGCGGCGCTGTCGCGGTCACGCTTGATGAAGATGATCGACGAGGGCGATGTGTTTTTCGATGGCGTGGCGGTGACCGATCCGAAAACCAAGGTGGCTGAGGGGCAGGAATTCGTGCTGCGTCTGGCCCCGGTGGCCGATGTGGAAACACTGGCAGAGGCTATTCCGTTGTCGGTGATCTGGGAGGATGGCGATCTGATCGTCATAGACAAGCCTGCGGGGATGGTGGTGCACCCGGCACCCGGCACGCCCTCGGGCACCTTGGTCAACGCGCTGCTGGCCCATTGCGGCGATACGCTGTCGGGCATCGGGGGGGAACGCCGCCCGGGCATCGTTCACCGGATCGACAAGGACACCACAGGGTTGCTGGTGGTGGCCAAGTCCGACCGCGCCCATCACGGGCTGGCTGCGCAATTCGAAGCGCATACGGTGAACCGCCATTACCTGGCGGTGGTGCATGGTGTGCCGTCGGCCCATGATCCGCGTCTGCGTGGCTTGCGGGGCGTGGCCTTCGAGGCGGGTGGCATCCTGAAAATCGCCACCGGGCTTGCGCGCCACAAGACCGACCGCCAACGTCAGGCGGTGGTGTGGGAGCAGGGCCGCCATGCCGTGACCCGCGCCCGGGTGATCGAGGATTTCCGGGGCGCGGCGTCTTTGGTGGAATGCTGGCTTGAAACCGGGCGCACCCATCAGATCCGGGTGCACATGTCTTATGCGGGGCACGGTCTGCTGGGCGATCAGACCTATGGCGGCAAGCGCCGCTTGCCACCCAAGCTGTTCGGGGATGCCGCCGAAATCGGCAACGCGTTCCCGCGTCAGGCCCTGCATGCGGCCAGTCTTGGGTTCGAACATCCGGTGACGGGCGAGATGCTGGCATTCACCTCGCCGCTGCCAGAGGATCTGGCCGGGCTGCTGGCGGCGCTGCGCGGCTGACATTCCTGTGATGGGAATGTTACAAAGCTTTTCCCGCGACGGACGCATCTCCATCTTGCGTTAAACTTGTTGTGTCAGGTGTGGTCTTGCAAGCCACATCTGACAGGCATAAATTGCGCAACCCGGGGGCGAAATCGCACCGGACTGACAAGGGAGCGTCGATATGAGCACCTATACCAATCTGCCAGCGCCCAGCCCTGAACAGGGGCTGAACCGTTACATGCAGGAAATCCGCAAGTTCCCGCTGCTGGAACCCGAAGAAGAATACATGCTGGCCAAACGCTGGGTCGACCATCAGGACAGCACGGCCGCGCACCGCATGGTCACATCGCACCTGCGTCTGGCCGCCAAGATTGCCATGGGCTATCGCGGCTACGGCCTGCCGCAGGCCGAGGTGATTTCCGAGGCGAATGTGGGCCTGATGCAGGCCGTGAAACGCTTTGATCCCGAAAAGGGCTTCCGTCTGGCGACCTATGCGATGTGGTGGATCAGGGCGAGCATTCAGGAATATATCCTGCGGTCGTGGAGCCTTGTGAAACTGGGCACGACGAGCGCGCAGAAAAAGCTGTTCTTCAATCTGCGCAAGGCCAAGGCCAAGGTTGGCGCGCTGGAGGAGGGCGATCTGCGTCCCGAAAACGTGGCGCGGATTGCCACCGACCTGAACGTGTCAGAGTCCGAAGTCATCGACATGAACCGCCGTCTTTCGGGCGGGGATGCGTCGCTGAATGCCACCGTCGGATCGGACGGCGACGGCAGCACGCAGTGGCAGGACTGGCTTGAGGACGAAGACAGCGATCAGGCCGGGGATTACGAGGTGCGTGATGAATTCGACACCCGCATGGCCCTGCTGCAACAGGCGATGTCGGCGCTGAACGACCGCGAACGCGATGTGCTGATGAAGCGGCGTCTGGCCGAAACCCCGATCACGCTGGAAGAGCTGTCCGAAAGCTATGGCGTCAGCCGCGAACGCATCCGGCAGATCGAAGTGCGCGCCTTTGAAAAGCTGCAGGAGCGCATGCGCGAACTGGCCAAGACCAAGGGCATGGTGGTTCCGGCCTGACCCCTTTCATCGGGCGCCCCTTTGCGCCCGATGGACGCGGCCCATCGGCCGCAACCGTTCGCATGTTGCGCCACGCGCCCGCAATCGCTAGGACATTGCGATCAAGCCAAGGGGCGCTGCCAATGACCATGCTGGAAACCTTTATCAAACCGATGCACCGCGAGGGATACAAATTCGTGGCGATCTTTGCCGCGATTGCGCTGGTGCTGTCCTGGATATGGTCGCCGCTGGGCTGGCTGGGTCTTGGTGCAACCGTCTGGTGTTATTACTTTTTCCGCGACCCCAAACGCGCCGTGCCGCAGGGCCGCGGGCTGATCGTGTCGCCTGCCGATGGCGTGGTTTCGTTGATTGAACGCGCGGTGCCGCCGCCAGAACTGGGCGCGGGGACCGATGCCTTGCTGCGGGTTTCTGTGTTCATGTCGGTGTTCAATTGCCATGTGAATCGTGCGCCCATCGCCGGACGGTTGCTGAAAATGGCATATCGGCCGGGCAAATTTCTGAACGCCTCGCTCGACAAGGCGTCCGAAGAGAACGAGCGCAACTCGCTGCTGCTTGAGATGGCCGATGGCCGCAAGCTTGTGGTGGTGCAGATTGCCGGGCTGGTCGCGCGCCGGATCGTGCCGTTCGTGACCGAGGGGCAGGGGCTGCGAACCGGCGAACGCTTTGGCCTGATCCGCTTTGGCTCGCGGCTTGATGTCTATCTGCCGGAGGGCGTAGAACCTTTGGTGGCCGTGGGGCAAACCATGGTGGCAGGCGAAACCGTGCTGGCCGAATTGGACCGTGACCTGCTGCGCCGCAGCGCCATCACCGAATGATCATGCCGAAAGAGCCCACACCGCGCGGTCGCAAAAAGCTGCATCTGGTGCAGTTGATCCCGAATTTCATGACGGTGGGCGCGTTGTGCGCCGGTCTGACAGCCGTGCGGTTTGCGATCGAGGGGCGGTTTGGTCTGGCCGTCGCGCTGATCATCGTGGCGGCGATCATGGACGGGCTGGACGGCCGGCTTGCGCGGCTGTTGAAAAGCGAATCCGACATGGGCGCGGAACTGGACAGCCTGTGTGATCTGGTCAACTTTGGCGTGGCCCCGGCGCTGATCATCTATCTTTGGGCCTTGCAGGGGATGCGCGCCGAAGGGTGGATTGCCTGCCTGATCTATGCCGTGGCCTGCCTTTTGCGGCTGGCGCGCTTTAACATCGGCAATCGCCAACCTGACAATGATTCCAACAGCTTTCAGGGCGTTCCTTCCCCGGCGGGTGCGCTTTTGGTCCTGCTGCCGATTTTCTTGTCCAACGCGCTGGGCGACGGCGCACCTTATGCCAACGGGCTGGTGGCGCTGTGGATGGCGGTGGTCGGCGCGTTGATGGTGGGGCGCTTTCGCACGCCATCGTTCAAGAAAGCCACAGTCTATGCCGAAAATGTCAGCTTTGTCTTGCTGGGGTTCGTGGGGGTCGTGGCCGCGCTGATGACCTATCCCTGGACCACGCTGGCGCTGGCGGATGGGGCCTATCTGCTGGCGATCTGCTACAGTCTGCTGCGCCCGAAAGCCAAGACGCCCCCGCCCGCGAATGCCTAAGCTGGTTGCGCTATCAGTCCCCAAAGGCTAGCTTTGCGCGCAGACAACAGGGGGAATGCGATGACAGTTGTACGTTGGGGAATTCTGGGCGCGGCCAATTTTGCCAAAGAGCAGATGGCCCCGGCCATTCATGCGGCCAAGGGGGCGGAACTTTACGCACTGGCGACGTCCAGTCCCGATAAGGCCAAGGGCTTCAGTGCCTTCTGCCCCGGACTTAAAGTGCATTCCACATATGACGCGCTGCTGGCTGATCCCGCGATTGATGCGGTCTACATCCCGCTGCCGAACCATCTGCACGTCGAATGGACGCTCAAGGCGCTGGCGGCGGGCAAGCATGTGCTGACCGAAAAGCCAATTGCGATGAAGGCTGCGGAAATCGACCAGATCATCGCCGCCCGCGATGCCAGCGGCTTGTTGGCAGCCGAGGCCTACATGATCGTGCATCACCCACAATGGCAGCTGGCCCGGAAGTGGCTGGAGGCCGGCGAGATTGGCCGCCTGCGCCATGTCGATGCGGCGTTCTCGTTCTGCCTTGAGGATATGACAAACATCCGCAACCGCCCCGATGCCGGGGGTGGGTCCTTGCGCGATATTGGCGTTTACACGTTTGGGTCGGCGCGGTTTGTGACCGGGTCAGAGCCGGTGGATATTGCGGCCCGACTGATTTTGGACAATGGCGTCGACAGCTTTGCCCAGGTTTCGGGAATAATGGACGGCCCGCACGGGCGGTTCACCTACAGTTCGATGACGTCAATGCGGCTTTACAACCGGCAGACCGTTGTTTTCCAGGGTGACAAGGGCATGATCCGACTGGATGGCGGCCCGTTCAACGCAAATTACAACGACATTGCCGAGATAGAGCTGCACCAGAACGGCAACCGCGTCACCACCGAACGCTTTCCCACGGCGAACCATTATGTCCTGCAGGTTGAGGCCTTTGGCCGGTCGATCCGCGAAGGTGCGGTCTATCCTTGCCCGCTGGAATTCGTGAAGGGCACGCAGGCGATGATGGACACGGTTTACAATGTCGGGGTGGAGATCTCGCTGTGACACAGCCCGCCGGGCCGGTGATCTTTCACCTGCCCGGCTCGGTTCTGCGTGATCCGCACAAGCTGCGCCATTTCTACGGCAGCATCGCTGACGGCTTGCGTGCGCGGGGGGTGGCGGTGCAGTATCTGCCCCACGACCGCGATCTGGTGGCCGCGCAGATAGAGGCAGACGCGGGGTTTCATATCCTGAACCATGGTCGGGTGCGGCACCCACGGGTGTTGAACGCAGGACTGAGTTTCGTGCAGCCCTTCTATTACATGGACCCTTGGGGCATCCGGGCGTTTTCGTCTTTGGCCGAGAAGGATTTTGATCCGGCGGCGATTGATCCAGACGTGGCCGCGGCTTTTCACGCCGGTCTGGTGGCCCGGTTGGTGGGGGGGCGCGCGTCGCGGTATCAGCAGCCCGCGACGGTTTTGCCGGTGCCCCAGGGCTGTATCGCGGTGTTCTTGCAGACAGAAACCCACCGCGCGGTGGGCGAGCTGTGCTATCTGACCCTGCGGCGGATGATCAAGGCGCTGTTGGCGCGTGACGATCCGCGCGCGATCGTGGTCAAGCCGCATCCGCGCGACAGTGATTTGGAAACCTTGGGGTGGCTTGCGCAAAAGGCGCGCAAAGACAAGCGGTTGCAGATTATTCCCGGCAACATTCACGATATTCTTGCGGCGTGCGACGTGGTGGTAACGATCAATTCCGCAGTGGGGGTAGAGGCGTTCTTGCACCGCAAGCCTGTGGTCTTATGTGGCCACGCCGATTTTCATCACTGTGCTGTCACCCTGCGGGACGGCGCGCAGATGGATGCCGCGATCTTGCAGGCACAGGCCACCGATTGGCCCTATCAGGCGTTTCTGTATTGGTATTACGGGCTGAATTGCGTGGCTGCGGATGCGCCCGACCTTGTGGATCAAGTGGCCGGGCGCATCGGTGACATGGGGTTCGACCTAGGCTTCCATCGCCTCTAGCTCGTCGATGAAGCCTGCGATCATTGACAGGCCCTTGTCCCAGAACTTCGGA
>CAZCFC010000099.1:6052-9836 GCA_964497815.1 uncultured Cypionkella sp. | reverse complement strand
GGCAGCGCAGCCGCCCTCGCGGCTTGGGCTGAAGGCCGGACAGAAAATCCAGTTGCGCTATCTTATCCGCGCCGCAGCCGTCAAATCGGCCAATGATGCCGCACAGGCGATTGGCGATCATATCGGCGGCAATCAGGAGAAATTTGCCAACCGCATGACGCGCACCGCCAAGGCGATTGGCATGAAGAACACGACATTCAAGAACGCCAACGGACTGACGGCAAAGGGACATTTGTCCACCGCGCAGGACATGTCAGTACTGGGTCGCCACCTGTTTTACGATTTCCCGCAGTACTACAACATCTTCTCGCGTCGGACCACCGATGCGGGCATGGCCGAAGTGGCCAACACCAACCGCCGCTTTCTGGACGCCTACAAGGGCGCGGACGGCATCAAGACCGGCTATACCGAGCCGGCGGGTTTCAACCTGACGGCTTCGGCGGAACGCGGCGGTGTGCGAATCATCGCGACCGTCTTTGGCGGCAAATCCACCGCAGACCGCAACGCCAAGGTCAGCGACCTGCTGGATCTGGGCTTTCGCAAGGCCCCCGGCAACGCCAACGAAGCCCCGCCCGCCACACCGCAATATCAGAACGCCGATGACGAATTGATTGCCTCGGCCGACGAAGTCGACGCCCTGCCCGAAGTTGAAGGTGGATCGGCCAAGACTCTGCGGGTGGTGATGGCCCTGAAAACCTCGCCCCGTCCCGTGCTGCGCCCGAACGCCGCCGAAGCCATTCAAACCGCCGATGCCACCGAAGATGCCGTCGCCGCAATGGCCGATGGCATTGCCGGGGCGTTGGCCGAAGCGACGGGCGAAGAGCCTCCGCCGAATTCACTGGAGTCGCAGGCCGTCGAATTGGCCGCAGCCCCCGGATTGACCGCGTCGGATATCGAGACCCTGTCGTCCGGTCAGGGAGAAATGCTGGCCGCAGCCGAGCCGGTGCTGTCGGTAACGGCCGCTGCGGCCAACACTCAGGCCGTCAAACTGATCGCGGCACCACGCCCGCAGAAACGCAAAGCCGCGCCGATCTATGATGATTTGGAGGTGGCCGAGGCCGAACAGGTCAGCAATGACGCCGAAGTGGTGACGCGCGTGTCCACATCGGGCAGCAAACACTGGGGCATCAACGTCGGCCGTTTCAACAGCCATGGCGAAGCTGAGCGGGTGTTGTTGAAAATGCAACTGGTGGAAAGCGCCACTCTGGCCAGCAGCCTGCGCAAGATCGTGCAGAAGGGTGGCGGGTTTGATGCGAATTTCCTGGGGCTTGGGCAAGAAGAGGCCGATCTGGCCTGTCGTCGCCTGCAGGCCCGGGGCGTGCAATGCTTTACGATGGGGCCATGATGGCGGGGTTCGTCTTTCCCGCGCCGCCCTGCCCCAGCGTCGCCGTCATTGGCACCACCGACCGGTTCCCCGTGCGCCGCATCTTTTGTGTGGGGCGCAACTATGCCGAACATGCCCGGGAAATGGGGCATGACCCGAATGCAGAGCCGCCGTTCTTTTTCACCAAGCCCGCCGATGCGGTGGTGGACAGCGGGACTGCGATTGCCTACCCGATGGCGACCGCCGATCTGCACCACGAGGCCGAACTGGTGGTGGCCCTGGGCGCCGGGGGCGCCGATGTTTCCGAAGCACAGGCGCTGACGATGATCTGGGGCTATGGTGCCGGGAACGATCTGACACGCCGCGACCTGCAAGCAACGGCGAAGGGCGCGCGCAGGCCTTGGGATATGTCAAAAGGGTTTGATCAGTCCGCGGTTGTCGGCGCGATCCGCCCTGCGGCAATGGGTGTGCCCGCGGGACGTATTCAGTGCCGGGTGGACGGAGTGATCACACAGGATGCCGATCTGGACGAGATGATCTGGTCGGTGCCCGCGATCATCGCGCATCTGTCGCGGCTGGTTGCGTTGCAGGCGGGCGACCTGATCTTTACCGGAACGCCTGCAGGGGTTGGCGCGATTGGGCGCGGGCAAAGCTGTGAGGTGCGGATTGACGGCCTGACGCCGGCGCTTGTTCATATCGCGTGAAGGAAACAGTGCGCGTGCCGCGCATTGGTCCGAGATGCCTGCGCGGCGAAGCGCCGCTTGTCATCAAGAAGGGCCTCTGGCGGGGGTATTTTTGCCAAGGTGAAGGGGATTTGTCGTCAGACCCGGGGCGCGGCGGCGCGACGCAGGCGGTCATTGATGGCACGGCCAAGGCCCGATTCGGGAATGGGGGCGATGGCGATCTGGCCCTGTGGCCCGGCCAAGAGGTCTGCGGCCCGCAGAAGATGAAAGAGGTTGGAGGCAGCCTCGACCAGATCGCGCGTGGCAGACAGCGTCAGATCGGCCGGCCCGGGGCCGAAGCCAAGATAGACCTCACCGGGGTTTGGGGCCAATGCCCCCAGCCGTACCGCGGCACCCGGAGCGTAGTGCGAGGCCAGTTGACCGGGGGCGCTGGGTTTTTCAGCACTTCCGCCCGTGGCCAAGGGACCAAGCATTGCCTCGAGCACCTCAGCCGCGACACCACCCGGGCGCAGCAGGGTGGGGACGGACACCAACCCCAGAATGGTGCTTTCCACGCCGACAGCGCAGGCACCACCATCCAGAACGGCCGCGATCCGGCCCGAGAGGCCGTCCATCACATGGGCGGCGCGGGTGGGTGACACCCGGCCCGACGGATTGGCAGAAGGGGCCGCCAATGGCCCGCCAAACGTGCGCAGCAGCGCCTGTGCCACCGGATGGGCCGGCACGCGGATCGCGACGCTGTCCAGTTCTGCCGTGACAAGCGGTGACAGGCCCGCATCGGCGCGCAGCGGCAGCACCAGCGTCAGCGGACCCGGCCAGAACGCCGCCGCAACCGCCCGCGCCTGCGCATCGAACTGGGCGAACTGCTCTGCCGCCGCAAGATCGGGCACATGCACGATCAACGGGTTGAAGCGGGGCCTGCCCTTTGCTTCGAAGATCCGCGCCACGGCCAGATCAGAGCGCGCATCGCCGCCCAAGCCATAGACCGTCTCGGTCGGAAAGGCGACAAGCCCATGGGCGCCCAGAATATGGGCGGCGCGGGCAAGGCCATCTGGCGTGGGCATCAGGGTTTCGGTATCTATCATCTTTGTGACGCAGCGTAGGGCTTGAAGCGCGATCAGGCTGGACTAACCATGCTGTGACAAAGCCATTATCCCCGATCCCTGCTTTTGCCAAGCCGCCGGAGTATGCCATGCCCTACCGCGCCCCTTTGTCGGATTTCCGCCTCTTGCTGGATTTGCTGGGCTTTGATCGCGTGGCCGCGACCGATCTGTTTGCCGATGCCAGCCCCGAAACCGTCGAGGCGATTCTGGCAGAGGCGGCGAAGCTGTGCGAAAATACCCTTGCCCCTTTGAACCGCAATGGCGACAAGCATCCGGCACGGCTGGAAAATGGGATCGTGCGCACCTCGCCCGGCTTTGCCGCAGGCTATCGCGCCATTGCGCAAGGCGGTTGGGTCGGCATGGCGGCCAATCCGGACCATGGCGGCATGGGGTTGCCGATGGCGGTGGCAACCTGTGTGAATGACATGATGGGGTCGGCTTGTCTGGCCTTGCAGTTGAATCCTCTGATGACGCAGGGACAGATTGAGGCGTTGGAGCATCACGCCAGCGATGCCTTGAAATCGCTGTATATTCCCAAGCTGATTTCTGGCGAATGGTGTGGGACCATGAACCTGACAGAGCCTCAGGCCGGGTCGGATGTGGGGGCATTGCGCACCCGTGCCGAACCTTTGGGGGATGGCACCCATGCCATCACCGGGCAGAAGATTTACATC
>CAZCFC010000099.1:0-6042 GCA_964497815.1 uncultured Cypionkella sp. | reverse complement strand
ATCACATGGGCCGACAATGATTTCAGCGCCAACGTCTGCCATCTGGTTCTGGCCCGCCTGCCCGATGGGGCCGAGGGCACCCGCGGGATCAGTCTTTTCATGGTGCCCAAGCTGATCCCGGATGCCAATGGCAACCCCGGCAAGCGCAACGCTCTGGGCGTGGTGTCGCTGGAGCATAAGCTGGGCCTGCACGGATCACCCACCGCTGTGATGCAGTATGACGGTGCGCAGGGCTGGCTGGTGGGGCAGCCGCACAAGGGCATGGCCGCGATGTTCACCATGATGAACAACGCGCGGCTGGGGGTGGGGATGCAGGGTGTCGCGGTGGCCGAGGCGGCGACGCAGCAGGCGCTGGAGTATGCGCTGAACCGCACGCAAGGGAAAACGCCGCGGGGTGCAGGCGCGATCATTGATCATGCCGATGTGCGGCGGATGTTGGCGCAGATGAAGGCGGAAACCTTTGCCGCCCGCGCCATTGGCCTTGCCTGCGCTGTGGCGATTGATATGGGCCGCGCCACGGGTTCGGCTGCATGGCAGGCGCGGGCGGCCTTGCTGACCCCGATTGCCAAGGCCTATGGCACCGATGTGGGCTGCGAGGTGGCGCAGATGGGCGTACAAGTTCATGGCGGCATGGGATTTATCGAGGAAACCGGGGCGGCGCAGTTCGCACGCGATGTGCGCGTGACCGCGATCTATGAGGGCACCAACGGCATTCAGGCGATGGACCTTGTGGGGCGCAAGATGATGGACGGGGGCGATGCCGCGTTCCGGCTGATTGACGAGGTGCAGGTCGATGCGGAGGCCGCGCGTGCCGGGCATCCTGATCTGGCGGGCGCAGTCTGGACAGCGGCCGAGGCCTTGCGCGAGGCAACCGAAGGCTTGCTGGGGCAAGAGATGAACGACCGTTTCGCCGGAGCGGTGCCGTACTTGCGGGCCTTTGCGCGGGTGTTGGGCGGGCATTTCCATTTGAAGGCGGCGCTGGCCGATGGCGCGCGGACGCCGTTGGCGGGGTACATGATCAAACGGCTGCTGCCGGAACACACAGCGCTTTTGGCGCAAGTGCGCGAGGGCGCGGCGGGGCTTTATGCACTGACGCCTGACCTGTTATCAGCGTGAGCGACGCCATTCACCACCCGTGGCCCGTGGCACCCGTCGAAGGGCAGGCCATTGAAATCGCACCCGCAATTTTGTGGATGCGACTGCCTTTGCCGATGGTTCTGGACCACGTGAACGTCTATGCGCTGGACGATGGCGATAGCTGGACGATCGTGGACACGGGCATGTCAAGCCGCAAGACAAAGGCGATCTGGCAAGGTCTTGTCGACGGACCCTTGCATGCCAAACCGATCCGCCGCCTGATCGTGACGCATCACCATCCTGACCACATGGGACTTGCGGGCTGGTTCCAGTCGAGGGGCGTCGAGATGATCACCACCCGCACCGCCTGGTTGTTTGCGCGCATGCTGGTGCTGGACGAACAACCCCTGCCCACGCCCGAGGCGATGCGCTTTTATCAGCGGGCCGGGGCCTCGGCCCAACTGCGCACGCAAAAGGCCACCGAACGGCCGTTCAACTTTTGTGATGTCGTGGACCCGCTACCGCTGGGTTTCACGCGGATTGACGAAGGCGATGTGATCACTGCCGCAGGTCGGCGCTGGTTGGTTCGGCTGGGCCAGGGCCATGCGCCCGACCATGCGATGCTGTGGAGCATGGACGACAACCTGATCATCGGCGGTGATCAGCTTTTGCCCGGCATTTCGGCCAATATCGGCGTCTATCCCACCGAACCCGAGGCGGACCCCCTGGCCGAATGGCTGCACAGCACCCGTGCCTTGCAGGCCTTTGCGACGGACGACCAACTGGTGTTGCCCGGCCATAAGCTGCCCTTCACCGGCCTGCCATTCCGGCTGATCCAGATGGCCGAGAACCACGAGACTGCCCTGTCCCGCCTGCTGAACCATCTGGCCACGCCCCGCACTGCCGCCCAATGCTTTCCAGCCCTGTTTCGCCGCGACATCGGGCCGGACAGCTTTGGGCTGGCCTTGGTCGAGGCTGTCGCGCATCTGAACTACCTCTTGAAGCGCGGGCAGGTTTCGCGTTTTCTGGCGCCTGATGGGGCCTGGCATTGGCAGGCCCGCCAGGAGACGCCATGACCAAGGCCAAAGCCGAATTGAACGCCGCCGTGAAAGCAGCCGTCAAAGCCGCCGCCCATATGCCTGACGCACCGGGGCCCGCGACAGACGCCGAATCCCTGCTGGGCACCGTGGCACAGCCAGCGGCCCCCGAACATCATCAGAAAAGCCCGGCCGAATGGGCTTATGAACGGATCATTCTGCAAATTCGCACCTTCGAGGCGCAGCTGGACGCCAATCAGGAAGTTGCCATGGGCTTTGCCGGATCAGACTCGGGGGTTCTGCAGATCGAAGGGCTGGGGTTTTATGAACCCGACATGCTGACCTTTTACGGTCGCGATGATGATGGCATGAAGACCCAGTTGATCCAGCACATCGCGCAACTGTCGGTGATGCTGCGCGCGGTGCGCAAATCGCAGCCCAGCGAACCACCGCGCCGCATCGGATTTCATCTGAACGCAGGCTGGGTGGGCGGCGATGCAGGTGACGGTTCGGTTTGACGGCCTTGGCCATTTGACCCCCGTGACAGACCGCGATTCTTGCGGTAATGGCAAAGCAACACGACAAGAAAAGGAAACGCTATCATGGCCGAACACAAACAGGGCAGCATGGACATCCGTGTGCAGGAAAAGACCTTTGCAGGCTTTATCCGCCTGTCGATCTGGGGTGCGGGCATTGCCATTGCCGTGCTGATTTTCATGGCGCTGGCCAACGCCTGATCCGGCGCAAGCCCCTTATTCGGCGGGAACATTCCATGTCATTGAAAGCCATGGCGCTTTTGGCGCTTATCGCCCTTGGTGCATGCAGCACCGCCGAACCTGTCTGGGCCCCGGACGATGCCATAACACAAGCCCGTTTTGTGGCAGAGGCGCCCCGGTCGATCACACTTTATACCGTGATCAGCAACCGCAATGATTCCGGCGCGCATTCGGGCCTGCTGATCAATGCATCAGAGCAGGTGCTGTTTGATCCCGCCGGTTCCTGGCAGCACCCCCGCATCCCTGAACGCAACGACGTCCATTTCGGCATCACGCCCAAAATGGTGGCCTATTACATTGATTACCACGCCCGCGAAAGCTTTCGTGTCGTCGAGCAAAAGATCGTGGTGTCGCCCGAAGTGGCCGAACTGGTGAAACAGCGCGCCCTTGCCTATGGTGCGGTGCCCAAGGCGCAATGCGCGAATTCGATCTCCAGCATCTTGGCCGGAGTGCCGGGTTTTGAAGGCATGCAAAGTTCATGGTTCCCGAAAAAGCTGTCCGGGGCCTTCGCGACAGTGCCCGGTGTGACCACCCGCACGATCACCGATGACGATGCCGACAGCAATCACGGCGTGCTGATCATGCAATCCAAGGCGGAAATCGCGGATGCAGAACTGGCGGCGCGCGCCGAAGCCGCGCAGTAACCGCTAAAACAGCGGCACCAGAAACAACACCACGCCCCCCGCAACGATGGCCGCGATCATGTTGCGGGTGGCAAAACCTATCGCCAAAGTCGCCACTGCAGCCATCAGACGCGCTGGATCGGTCTGGCCCCCCGTCGCCGCTGGCCACAGAACCGCCGGGGCCACCAGTGCGGGCAGCACCGCCACGGATGTATAGCGCAAGGCGCGCGTCAGCCACCCGGGCAGCGCCCGGTTGCCCAATCCGCCCAGAAATGAAAACCGGATCAGATAGGTGCCAAGGCCCAGCAGCCCCATCACCAGCCACAATGTGCCACGATCAATCATCCGCGCCTCTCTTGCCAGACCTCAAGGCAGGCCCCTACCGTCATCCCCGCCGCCGCCCCCACGATCAGCCCGGTGCCATAGGGCAGCCACAGCAAGGCCAACGTCACCCCCACCGCCACCATCCCCGCCGCCAGATGCGCGACAGAGCGGACCGACGGCGCGGTCATCGCCAGAAAGGTGATCGGTACGGCGAAATCCAGCGCAAACTGCGGCGGTATCGCCCGGCCCATCTGCGCCCCCGCGATGGCCGACCCAATCCACACCGGAAACAGCGGCGACACCGTGCCGAAGAAATACGCGGTCTTCTCAGCCAAAGTCAGGCTGCGGCGGCGGTCAAACTCCAGTTCCGACAGCGCATAACTTTGGTCGATCAGAAAATAGGCCATGGCAGCCCGGATGCCCAAGGGGGCGCTGCCAAAATGCGGAGAAAGCGCCATCGAATACATCATCAGCCGCAAGTTCACGGCCAACGACGTAACCAGAATCACCCAAACCGGGGCGTGATCCTGCAACAGTTGCACCGCCGCAATCTGCGACGCCCCTGCAAACACTGTCAGCGAAAAGGCGGTGATTTCGGTCAGGTTCAGCCCGGCTTTTGATGCCACCAGCCCAAACATCATCGCGAAAGGCACGATCACCACCAGAAATGGCAGGGCGTGACGCGCCCCTCGGGCAAAGCTGGAATGCAGGGCAGACATGGTGCCTCAGGCGGGATGGTCTTTACGACGGATGCGGAAGGCCTTAGGCCTTTTGCCAAACAGACGAAAGGTGCGGCGTGCGGATTTTCGGGGTCATTCTGGCAGGGGGCGCGGGCCGCCGCATGGGCGGGGCCGACAAGGCGCTGCTGCGACTGGCAGGGCAAAGCCTGATCACGCGCGCCATCGCGCGGCTGGAACCTCAGGTTGAAAGGCTGGCAATTTCGGCCAATGGCGATGCTGCGCGCTTTGCCGGGTTTGGCCTGCCGGTTCTGCCAGATGCCACTCCGTTGGGGCCACTGGCGGGCGTGCTGGCCGCGCTGGCATGGGCGACGCCTTTGGGGGCGACGGCCGTTGTCACCGCCGCCGTGGACAGCCCGTTTTTTCCCGGCGATCTGGTGCCGCAACTTTGCCTTGCCGCCGAATCTTCGCCTGCGGGATCCTCACCCTCCGGTCTTGCACTTGCCCATGCTGCCAAGGATCATCCCACATTTGCCCTTTGGCCTGTGGCGCTTGCCCCTGCACTGGCCGATTTCCTGACGTCAGGTGCAAAGCCCCGCGTTCTGGATTTTTTGGCCCGGCACCACGCCACGCGGGCGCAATTCCCCGATGAGGCGGCATTTGACAACCTGAACACCCCCGAAGACCTGACCCGCGCTGCCACTCTGCTGGGGGCCGAATGAGAGTTTACGGCATCATCGGCTGGAAAAACTCGGGCAAGACCAGCCTGATGGAGCGTCTGGTGGCCGACATCACCGGGCGCGGCTTTACGGTGTCCACGGTCAAGCACGTGCATCACGACGTTGATCTGGATCAGCCCGGCAAAGACAGCCACCGCCACCGCGCGGCAGGTGCGTCCGAGGTGGTGCTGGCATCGGCCCACCGTTTTGCCATCCTGCGCGAACATCGTGGCCCGGAACCAGAGCTGCCTCAGGTTCTGGCCCGCATGGCCCCGGTCGATCTGGTGCTGGTCGAGGGTTACAAACGCGACGCCCACGCCAAGATTGAGGTGTTCCGACGCGAGGCAGGCCATGACCTGATTCAACCGCACGATCCATTGGTGCGGGCCGTGGCCACCGACACCGATCTTGGCACGCTGCCGGTGCCGGTGCTGGATCTGAACAATACCCGGGCGGTGGCGGATTTCATCCTGCGTCAGGTCGGGTTGCCTGCATCCCCGGCCCCTCGGCGTGGCAAGGCCACAGATGCCTTCGACTCGGTCATCATCGTCGATTGGTCCGCCCGCGCCCAGCGATCCCCCAACAAGCCATCCAAGGATGCCATCTGGATCGGGGTTCATTCTGCCAATGGCGGAGCGGAGCATTATTGTCGCACGCGCGGGGATGCCGAGGCCAAACTGAACGCGCTTCTGGATGCCGAGGCCCGCGCTGGAAACCGGGTTTTGGCCGGATTTGATTTTCCGATGGGCTATCCTTCGGGCTTTGCCCAACGCCTGACCGGAAGCGGCACGGCCCGCGCCATTTGGCAT
>CAZCFC010000098.1:0-9868 GCA_964497815.1 uncultured Cypionkella sp. | reverse complement strand
TGATCATGGGCAGATCGGGCGCCAGACGGGCAACCGCTTCGGCAAGTTGCAGCCCGTTCATGTGCGGCAGATTGAAGTCAGTGATCAGCACATCACATCCGGTGGGGGCATCATGCAGGGCTTTCAATGCGTCAAGCGGATCAGCGCAGGCGATCACCTCTAACCCGGTCTCCTCCAGAAAACTGGAAATAAGGTCACGAAATTCGTCATTGTCTTCGACCACAAGCGCAACATGGCCGTGCAGATCCGCCGTTTTTTTGACCACAGCCGAAGTGCGTTTTCCATGAGGTGCCTTTTTGGCATTCGGCTGTCCTGTTGACCTTGCAGGCAGCAGGACGGTGAACCGCGAGCCTTGCCCAACGGTGGTTTCAACCTTGATGGCGCCGCCGTAGCCTGTGACGATTTCCTTGACCATGGGCAGGCCCAACCCGGTTCCGGCAGCCCCTTTTGTGCTGAAGTAGGCGTCAAACATCACGGCAAGCACCGTTGGGTCTATGCCGCTGCCCGTATCGGCCACGGACAGGCTGACGTGTGGGCGCCCGGCCTCTACCGCGCCAATATCAAAGGGGCCAGCCATCTGGGCAGGCTTTGCCTTTGACAGTGTGATGGTGATGCTTTGGGGCCCCGTGCCCACCGCGTCCCGGGCGTTCAGCCCAAGGTTCAGCACGATTTGCAGAATATCAATGGGGTCGGCATAAATGTTGACCGCTGTCGGCGGCAATTGCACGCCCAGCACGATGTTGGGGGCCAGACCGACGCCGATCAAGTCGGCAGCTTCCTGCACCGATTGTCGCATGTCGAACTGTTTGCGCGCCAGTTCGCGGCCGCCCAATTTTATCAACCGATTCAGAAGCGCGCTGGATTGTTGCGTGGCAAGCAGGATATGGCCAAGGCGGTTTGCAAAGGCGGGTGGGGTTGCCGCCGGTTTTTGGGCATCACCTTGCACATCCTGTTCAAGCATCAATTCTACGGATGCAGAAATCACGGCCAGCAGGTTGTTCAGATCATGTGCCAGGCCGGCGGCAATCACGTTCACGATCTCGCGCCGCTGCGCGATCAGAAGTTGTTCCCGCAGCCTGTCGCGGTCGCGTTGGTCGGCGGTGCGCTTGCTGACGTCCCGGGTAACGATCACAAGGTTTCCGTTGCCCATCAATGTCAGCGAGACATCCATGTCCAGCGTGCTGCCGTCCAGCCGCTTGCCCGCCAATGCGCCCCGCCACACCCTGTCGTGCAGCAGCGCAGCATTCACGCTTTCCACCTGTGCCGCCGGGTCCACCGCAAAAAAGGTCAACCAGTGCCGCCCCGCAATATCCACGTCTTTGGTGACGCCGAACATCGTGCGACAGGTGTCGTTCATATAGGTCAGATTGCGCGCGGCGTCCGAGATTGCGATGCCTTCGCTGACCTCGGCAATGGCCGAGGCGCGCTCTGACAGCTGCTGCTCGGCGGTTTTCAATCCGGTTATGTCGATCAGCATATTGACCCAGCCCCCATCCGGCGTGGGCGTGTCAATCAGGCTGAACCAGCGGCCATCGGCCACGCGCAACTTGTGACTGTCGGTCAGTGGCTTGCGGTGTCGGGCGCGTTTGGCAATCCAGGCGGCATAATCATCCGCCGCCTGTCTGGTGTCCTGACCCTGTGGCACAAGCTGTTCAAACCGGAATCCGGGACGAATGTGCTGTCCCAAGGTGGGGTGCAGATCGCGGTACTGGGCATTGCACAGAACCAGCACATTATCGGCATCATAATAGGCAAAAGCATCGGGAAGCGAACCAATGGCGCTTTCAAGCCGCGCGCGCGCAACGGATGCCGAAGTTGTCTGTACCTCAAGGGCCTCTTCATGGCGCTTGCGTTCGGTGATTTCGTCAAGGGTGATCACCACACCGTCGACGTCCCCCTCGCGCGTTTTATAAGGCATTGCCGAGCGGTTAAACCAGGTGCCGTCCTGCGTTTGCACATCTGCCGAGACCCGCGCCCCGGTCTTCAGCGCGGATACGATATCTGCAAAAAGCGCGGTGTCACTGGCAAGCAAGGTCAATTCCGCCAACGGGCGGCCGATATCGACAGGTCGCAGCTTGAACAACGCTTCGATGCCGGGTGTGAAAAACCGCACCAACAGCTTTGCATCCAGAAACAGCGTTGCGGTATCTGTGCTGTAAAGGATGTTCTGAAGATCATTCGCGCTGGCCTTTTCGCGGGCAACCGTACCCTGAAGCTGGGCATTAAGCGCATTCAGTTCCTCATTCAAAGACTGCAATTCCTCTTTCGAGGACAGCAATTCTTCGTTCGATGCCTGATATTCCTCTTGCACGGACTTGGCTTCGGCCAGTGCGGCGTATTGGATGCCTGAAACATGCTGCAACTCGCGCAGCGCCTTGCCCAATTCGGCACGTGTTTCGTCCAATTCGCGTTCCAATGCCATTATATGGCCATTGAAGGGCCCCCCCGATGTTTGCTCGGCGGCAACCGGTTCGGCAGGCGATACGCTGACCATGTAAAGCCTTTGGCCTTCATGTTCGATCGGTTCAACCACGACGGTGAAACCGTCAGGACCGTCAGTGCCGCGCAAATGCCCGCCCGTCACCACAGCGGTTGTCTTGGTGCGCGCGGCTTCTTCAAGCGCCCGTCGCAGTTCTATCGCCAGACCGTCACGCGCCATCGCCAGCAATCCGCTGACGGGACGTCCCGGCGGCACCTGAAAATATTTATCTGCGGGGCCTATCATGTACAGGCATTGAAAGTCCGGATCCACCAAGGCCGTCGCCGTGGTATAGCCTTCCAGCACTTTGTTCTGCAGAAATTCGGCCGGATCAAACGGCCGCCGCCGCAACACAAGCCCGCTGCCGGCGGACGCGCCCACGTCCAGTGGCAACGCTGTCAGTTGCGCGAAATCTGATCCAACCCGGCTTCTTTGATTGCGATAGATCCGCGCGGCTTCGGAGACGGTGGCGAAGCGATCATCAAGGCGACCAACGGTTTCTGCGGTCCCCAACACCAATATGCCGCCGGGCACCAAGGCGTAATGAAACAGGCCCATCAGCCGGACCTGCGCGTCGGGTTTCAGATAGATCAAAAGATTTCGGCACGACAAAAGATCAAGCCGCGAAAAGGGCGGGTCCGACAACACGTCATGAACGGTGAAAGTGACCATCCCGCGCAGACTGGCTGAAACGCGCCACGCCTCGCCTTCCTGGCGGAAGAATTTCTCCAGCCGATTGGCGGTCAGCCCTTTGGTGTCGCGGTAAAGGCCTTCGCGTGCCTCTGCGACCGCCTCGGGGTCTGCATCCGACGCAAATATCTGCACCACCGCGTCAGACCCTTCGCGGATCAAAGCTTCGTTGAACAGGATTGCCAGCGAATACGCCTCTTGTCCGGTGCTGCATCCAGCGATCCAGATCCGGATCGGCAATCCGGGTGCCTTTTCCCGAATGATCCGCGGAATCACTTCCGTTTCAAGTTGCTGAAAAACGGCGGGATCGCGGAAAAACTCTGTGACGTTGATCAGCAAGTCCTGCATCAGACGGTCAAGTTCGGATGGGTCGCTTTGCAGCAGGGCGATGTATTGTTCCATATCGCCTTTGGCCTTGTCGCAGTCTTCGAACCGCCGTTTGATCCTGCGTTGCAGGGTGCCGGTTTTGTAATTGCGAAAGTCATGGGCCGTCGAGGTCAGCAACAGCGAGATGATCTTGTCAAAGCTGACATCCGCGATCTTGCCTTTCGTGTCGGGGGCCTTTGCATGCGGCGCTTGATCGAGATGCATCAGCAGCTCGGCAATCCCTTTCACGGTTGCAACATGTGTGGCCTTTCCCGTTTCAATGGCGCTGCGTGGCATGCCGTCATAAGCCGCCTCTTCGGGGGCTTGCACCAGCACCGCACCCCCCTGGTCGCGAATATGTCTGATGCCAAGGCTACCGTCGGAGCCGGCACCTGACAGCACGACGGCGACCGCTCGACTGCCAAGCTCTTGCGCCATCGAGATCAGAAGATGGTCGAACGGCAGGTGGGGCCGTGCTTCGGTCTTGAAGGGCTCAAGTCGAAGCTGTTCGTTGCTGACCGACATCCGATGACCGGGGGGGATGGTATAAACATGGTTTGGTTCTATCGTCACGGCATCCGCCGCCTGGCTGACACGCATTTGCGTGTGTCCGGCCAATAAATCGACAAGCGCACTTTCATGATCAGGATCAAGGTGCTGCACGATCAGGAATGCATCGCCCGTCGGCTGCGAAAGGGCGTCCAGCAGCTTTTGAAACGCCTCCAAGCCACCAGCAGACGCGCCGATTGCAACAACGCGGGCCATTGCTTTGGCTGGACCGGAATTGCTGGCTGTCACGTGTGCTCTCCAATTATCCAGAAACTCTAGCCGAACCGCCTATGCCGCTCAATTGCAAACATGGCGTCGGGGATGACACCCGATCACCGTTCCTTTCGGCAAGAAGACAGGCAAAGATCGGCAGAGTGCCGATCCATCCATAAGCCCAAGGCGGGACTGATGCGGTCATCATCACGGATCTTCCAGTATCAGGGTGACGTCTGATCACGATGCACCAAGCGCGGACAGCGGGCATTGACCGACACGACCGCCACGACGTTGGGCAGGGCAGGGCCGCGAAACGGTGTGGGGCCCGCACCGCTGTGACACAGGACAGCGCGAAGGGGGGCAACACGCCAGCGTTTTCCGGCGTGCTGGCGGTGCAAGGGTGCAAAGCCGTGGCGGCAGACAGCGTCGGTCTTCGCCGTGGCAACCACTGCGCCATGGCGCAGCGGCAAGGCCGAATGCCGGGCTCCAAACGGCAAACGATCCGGCCAAGCCTGCATCCCCGACACTGCGGTGGCGGGCAGATCGGCACCGCCCTTTGCCCGCAAGCGGGAAAGCGCACCGCAGGTCCGCCGGGGGCAAGGACACGGCAAGACGGATCATGGGCACCGCCGAAGCGATGACAGCAGCATCAGTTGCGTTGACGTCGCACACGGGTCGGCCCGGGTTTTCCACTGACAGGCAAGGGACTGTGTCGCGCTGGACATCTTCACACTGTGCGGGCCAACAGCATGCCTTACGACCGCAGGTATTTGATCAACGCCGCGATCGCCAAGCCCACCAACACCAGGATCAGCAACATGCCAATGATACCGCCAAAACCCATGCCCGTGCCAAAACCGTTCATCATAGCCGTTCTCCCAGCGTCAAGTTGACGCCCGGTGATTGTGCGCCAGCGGCCTCGCCGGTGCGATGATGTGGGTCAATACGCTGTTGCCTTGGATGTGCTTTCCCTGAAAGGGCGCTATGCCGGGTTTCCATTGCATGAGAATTGCCAACGGCTACGATGCGGTGACTGACATCTGGATTACCATAACAGCATGACCATGTTCTTGAGCATGGCCTTTTGCCTGTCGCTGACAGTGATCTTGTTGGGGTTCTGGGCGGATCGTTCTGCGGTGAAAGCACGGATCAACGGCGCAAATGGCTTGCCCGTCTTGGTCGCGTTGATCGTATCATTCCTTGCTTGGCTGGTCGTTGCCGTGATGGCGGGCTTGTTTGGCGGCGTGGGGATGCTGGGCATGGTCCTGCTGTTCGCCATCCCTTACCACATCGTCTTGGGGGGACTGTTGATCTGGCGTTTGCAAACCCTTGCAGCCCGGGTGTCGGCGGAAGACAAAGCAAGGCAGAGCCAGATTTCCGAGTGGTTCAGCAAACCGAAAAAACGTCAGTCGTAGGCCGTTCCCAGGCCGATCGAAATGCGTGAGTGAACGACGCCAATCAGGATCCCGGTCAAGAAATAGCCGGTCCACATGGCCATGTCGCCCAGTTCGGGGTGGACGTAGAACCCTTGGACCAGCAGCATGTTCAGCCCGATGGCAAGACCTGGCAAAAGCAGCAGCACGCCCGCAAATGCCAGATAAAGCAAACGCATCAGCAAACGCTGTTGCGCCACCATGGCCACGCGACCACCTGCGCCAAGGTAGTAAAAGGCGTTCGCCAACGGAATCAGCGCCATGATGATGTTGCCCCAGTAAACGCTTTTGCGCTGCGCTTTGGCTGTTCGCCGTTGGATTGTGTCGTAACTTGCCCGTTTCATTTGCCGTTTCCCAGAATTCGCCACGATCACATAGCAGAGCGCAGGCGCAGGGCGCAAATGGTGTAACAGGTTGGGGCAACTGTGTTCCCAAGGCAAATCGCGCAAGGCGCGGTATGCGTTTGTCAGCAGCCGAGAGATGTCATAGACGACGGGACCAGCCGAAAGACCCATCATGACACATTCTGCAATGACCGCGCCAAGGCCAGTGGTCTCTGTCGTAATCCCTCTTTACCAAAAAGTGCGCCACATAGCGGCCGCGCTTGCCGTTGCCTATCGGTCCTGCCATCTGGCCAAAGTTGATTTCGAGTTGGTGGTCGTGGATGACGGTTCCACCGATGGCTCGGGCGGTGCGGTGATGGACTGGGCCGCGTCTGATCCGGCGCACAGACGATTTACGCATCTGATCAGGCAAGAAAATCGAGGGGCCGCCGCTGCCCGCAACACCGGTTGGACGGCTGCCCGTGGTGACGCCATCCTTTTTCTGGATGCAGATGACACGTGGGCCGACCACCATGTTTCTGAAATCCTGGCCCTGATGGCAGAGTTTCCCGACGCCGTGCTTTACGCCGATGCGTGGAGAGAGATTTCTCCGGATCGCGAAGAAAAACAGCACGAATTCGGGATCGGATCGGATCATCGCGGACCACTCTCTTGCTTTTTCGAGGCGATGAGTTCCGGGCCTATGATCGTGTCCTCAAGCACGGCCGGAACCTGGAAAAGATGTCTGATCCAAAGCGGAGGATTTCCCGAGGACGTCCGGTTTGGTGAAGACAAGATCGGCTGGGGCCGTCTGGCCCTTTTGGGTGATGTCGTCTGGTCACCGCGCATCGGCGCAATCTGGGACAAGTCTGCCCAGAACCGAACCGACAAGGTCTGCGGCTCGCCACCGCGTACCGCATGGCGCGACTTTCTTGTTGCCTCGGTGGATGGCACGAACCTTGCGGCAACGACACGCCGAAACATCCAGATGGCCATCGCAGTTGAAAATGCCTGCCTTGGTGGGCAGATCGTCCTTTTCGGCAGGGAAACACCGGCTCTTTTCGCCGAACGCAGAGAAGACATCGACCCATTGGCCGCTTGATCTGATCCAAACGCGCAGTCAAACCCGGCGCGGCCAAGCAGAGATTGCCCAAAAGCAGCGGCTAAAACACGACTTATCCGCAGAGTTGAGGATATGGCCCCGGCCAACCCTGGCCGTTCGCCGGGTTCTGATCACACCAGACATGATGATGCTGCATGCGACCGGCATAATCCCGGGCATGGTGCCCCGATACACAGCCCATAGGCTGGATCACCACCCAGATGCGGTCCAGCACTTCTGCAGCCTCCACCATTGGACGCCACCACCTTGTGGAAATCCGGCGACAATGACGTCGATCTGACAATGCCTTGCCGGCGCGGTTCGGGCGGATGTTTGAGCTGTGCCAGATCACACAGGAAACGCCAAACGTCCCTCCTATTTGGGCAAGAGGAATGCCGCCAGCCTCTGGGTGCGAACATCAGCCGTTGATCATCGTCAATTCGCCGCAGGATTTCCGCAAGTAAGAAGAGCAACGCACGCGGTGTGCGACGATCAGTCTGTGGAGTGGAAACATGAGAAATCTGGTGAAAGTTGCCGGGGTTGTCGGGCTTTTGATTGGGTCTGCGCTGCCTGCGGTTGCCGATATGGATGTGCCAAATCTGACCTGCGCTGATTTCTCGGCGCTGGATGATGCGGGCAAATTGAATGCGTCGACCGATCTTTTGATCTGGCTTGGAGATGTCAATAACGGCAGTGCAGCGGGTAATCTGGTTACAAAATACGCCGGAAAAACCGGCGATGAAAAGTGGACGCCTGAAAAGATGAAAGTCGAGATCGAGGGGCATTGCGTTGATACCTCCGGTTCAACGAACCTTGTCCAACGGATGCAAGAGCACAGCTGAACGGATGGGCAGGGCCGCACCTGATGGCGATGATCGCCTTTGACAAATACGGTCAGCACCAACCACTCAATCGCCAATCCGAACGGATTGCGCGAGAGGGGATTGATCTGAGCCTGTCCACATTGGCCGATCTGATCGGACATATCTGTGTGGCGCTGGCCCCCATCCATGGATTGATCAAGCGCCATGTGCTGGACGGCGGGCGTTTGCATGGCGACGATGCCACCGTGCCGCTTCTGGCGCGCGGCGGCACTAGGACTGCGCGGCTTTGGACCTATGTGCGCGATGACCGTCCTTGGGATGGGGGGGGCGCCACCCGCTGCGCTCTTCCACTTCTCAACGGATCGCCGGAAAGACCACCCGACCCGACATCTGGCCGGATGGCATGGTGTGCTGCAGTCGGATGTCTATGGTGGCTACAATGATCTGTATTTGGCGGATCGCAGTCCAGGTTCGGTGCGTTCTGCGCTGTGTTGGAGCCATGCGAGGCGCAAGTTTTTTGAACTGGCCGACATCAAAGCTATCGCCCGCAAGGGCAAAAAGGTGGCAGAAGAAATCTCGCCTATCGCGTTGGACGCTGTGACGCGGATCGACGCGATCTTTGCTGTCGAGCGCCAGATCAATGGCCTGTCCGCCGCAGCGCGTCACGAGGCTCGCCAGCAGCGGGTTGCGCCACTGGTCCATGATCTGCAGGACTGGATGCGGGGCGAGCGGGTGGGCATGTCCAAGCACAACCCTGTCGCCAAGGCGATCAATTACATGCTGGACGAAAAAGGTCGCTGGGAAGCCTTCACCACCTTCCTTGAGGACGGCCGCCTCTGCCTGACGAACAATGCCGCCGAACGGGCCCTGCGCGGCATCGCATTGGGGAGAAAGTCGTGGCTTTTTGCAGGATCTGAACGCGGTGGTGACAGGGCGGCCTTCATGTATACCCTCATCGTCACCGCAAAGATGAACGATATCGACCCACAGGCATGGATGGCAGACGTCCTTGCGCGCATGCCGGATCTGCCCGTGTCGCGCCTGTCGGAACTGCTGCCGTGGAAGTGGAAGGCCGCCGCAGACTTGAAGAGGATTGCTGCATGACACTGGTCGCGCGCCTCAAGGTTACATTGTCCGATGTCGAGCCTGAGGTGCTCCGACGCTTCGATGTGCCCTTGAAGATCAAGCTGAACCGCCTGCACGACGTGATCCAGGCCGCCATGGGATGGACCGACACGCACCTCTATGAGTTCAGGGCCGGAGGTGTCGGCTGGGGCGTGCCACGTCCCGAATACGACGACGATGGTCCGCTACCCGCCAGCAAAACCAGCCTGCTGGATCTGCTCGAAGACGTGGGCACCAAGACCATCCATTACATCTACGATTTTGGCGACAACTGGCACCATGTGATCAAGGTCGAGAAAATCGATGATGCCATTCCGGGGGCTGAATACCCGCGACTTGTCAGGGGTATCGGGGCCTGTCCCCCAGAAGACGTTGGCGGCTTCCCCGGTTACGCTGACTTCCTCGAAGCCATGGCTGACCCAAAACACGAAGAGCACACCCAGATGCTGGAATGGCATGGCGGAAAGTTCGACCCCGATGAGGCCGATATCGGCCGTATCCTCGACACCTTCGAGCGTCTTGCCAAGAAATGGCCCCCAAAGCCACGCAAACCAAAGGCCGCAACCAAACACACCTGATCAATAGGTAACCGCCACGGCCTCCGGCGGATGCTTACGAAAAAACCGGCTCAGTTCTGGGTGAAAATCAACAACATGCGGTTGGCGCCCCGTTCAAAAAGCAAAATGGGCGACCTGATGGCCGCCCAAACCTTTTTGCTTACCTAGTTCGCCCTGAACAAGTCCCATGTCATTGATTTCCTG
>CAZCFC010000097.1:0-9977 GCA_964497815.1 uncultured Cypionkella sp. | reverse complement strand
CCTGACACGCGCGCAGGTCGAAGACCCGGCCATCGACGTGGCTTTCCCCGATTCGGTGGTGGACATGCTGAAAGGCAATCTGGGGCAGCCTCATGGCGGTTGGCCCGCCGGGATCTCCAGAAAAGTGCTGAAAGGCGACGTGGCATCGACCGCGCGCCCCGGTGCAGGCATGGCCCCGGTGGATCTGGAAGAAGTGCGTGCGAAACTGTCGGGCGAGTTGGACGGCTTCAGGATAGATAACGAGGATCTGAACGGCTATCTGATGTATCCCAAGGTGTTTCTGGATTACATGGGCCGCCACAAGGCCTATGGCCCGGTGCGCAGCCTGCCGACGCGGACATTCTTTTACGGCATGGCCCCCGGCGAAGAAATCACCGCCGAGATCGACGCGGGCAAGCAGTTGGAGATCCGGCTGCAAGCTGTTGGCGAAACCACGGACGATGGCGAAGTGAAGGTGTTCTTCGAACTGAACGGACAGCCGCGGGTGATCCGCGTGCCAAACCGTGCCATCAAGGCCAAGGCTGCGGTGAAACCCAAAGCCACCGAAGGCAATCCCAGCCATATCGGCGCTCCGATGCCGGGTTCCATCGCCTCGGTGGCGGTGGTTGCGGGCCAGAAGGTGAACGCGGGCGATCTGTTGTTGACCATCGAGGCGATGAAGATGGAAACCGGCATCCACGCTGACCGCGCGGCCATTGTGAAGGCACTGCACGTGCATCCGGGCAGCCAGATTGACGCCAAGGATCTGCTGGTCGAACTGGAATAGTCCAACCATCCTTGTGAAAACGAAAAGCCCCGGATCGAATGATCCGGGGCTTTTGTCGTCTTGGGGTCAAATCGACAGGATCAGCTTTTCTTCACAAACTCGGTCAGGATCACGATGCGTTGATCTTCGACCCGGCCTTCAATCTGGCCCGGATTATCGGCGACCAAAGAAATCCGCCGCACCGAAGTGCCGCGTTTGGCCGTGAAATTCGCGCCCTTCACCACCAGATCCTTGATCAGCACCACCGTATCGCCCGCCGCCAACAGCACGCCGTTGCTGTCGCGGTGTTCGACCGCGCCCGGCGCATCGGCCCAGGCCTGCACCTCGGGCAACAGCGCCATTGCATCGCGGGCTTCGGCGGCCCAAGGCTGGTCCAGCGTGCCCAGCTTGCGCCAGACGGCCAGTTGCACGGCGGGCTCTGCGGTCCATGCCGCGCCCTCAAGACAGCGCCAGTGATCGGCCTGCACATCCTCGGCCCCCCGGCAGGCAGGGCACAGCAGCACATCACCGGCGGGCGGCACATCAACGGCCGTCAAACCGGCGTTGGCACCGCAAAACTCGCAGACATTGCCCGAACGGGCGATCAGGTCTTTCAAAGCCATTTGGCATCCTTTCAGGGGTTGACCGGGCTTAGCCCCCCACCCCGCGAAACGCAAAGCCGAAAATGAAAAAGGCCGCCGCTGGGGGCGGCGACCTTTCCAATCTCACCAGAGGTGAAATTACATTGCGGCGAAAGCGTTCGCAGCCACTGCAGCGGCCAGCTCTTCTGCCGACAGCTCGCCCGACGCATCTGCGTCAGCGGTTTTGAAAGCGTCTTCGGTGGCGTCAGCGTAGACAGCCTTGACTTCGTCGAACGAGAACGAACCGTTGGCGTCAACGTCAGCCACAACCGGTGCTTCAACGGCCGGAGCAGCTTCAGCAGCGGCTTCTGCCGGGACCAGAGCGGTGAAAGCAGCCTCGGCAGCCACCAGTTCGTCGGCCGAAACGGCGCCGTCAGCGTCGACGTCGGCCGCTTTGAATGCGTCTTCGGTCAGCGCCGGGAAAGCCACCAGCAGCTCTTCCATCGAGTAGGCGCCGTTGCCATCAGCGTCAGCAACCATGACTTCAGCAGAGGCAGCAGCCACCGACAAAGCCGAGACAGCAACGAACGCGAGAGCGAAGTTTTTCATGTATTCTATCCTTGTAAACAAGGGGTCCAACAGCGGCCCCCCAGACGAAGGTGCATCACCTTCGCCACCTAGCTAATTGATTCGGATAGGGTTTTCCAGATGCGACGACCGCGTTAGCGCCAACCTCACGCGCAAGTTACTGCAGGTGCGAAAGGAATTGACGCGGCGCAGCATCGGGCGTTAGGTCGGTGATCGAGTCGTGAATGATCTGCTACAACACCCGCAGACTGTCACCCAGCCAGGGCCATTCGGTCCGCGCTGGGTCCACCACCTGCGCGCCGATCAGCCCCCGCAAATGCGTCGCCACTTGCCCCGGCATATCGCGCAAGACCCCCGCCCGCGCCGACAGCGAAAGTGTCCGGTCCAGCGGCGCAAAGGGCAAGGGTGCCACATCCACCCCGTCCCGAAACCGCGCCGCATGGTGCAGCGCAAGCGGCGTCAGGATGGTCCACCCCTGCCCGCCTGCCACCATCGCCAAAATGGCGTGATAGCTGTCCAACTCGAACCGATGCGCCAGCCGCAGGTTCTGACGCGCCAGATGCGCCACGATCTGGCGCCCCATCAATTGACGCGCCGTGTATTGTATCAGCGGCAAATCGGCGTGGCTGCGACCGCGCGGCGTCACGGCAAGAAATGGCTCGGTCAGCAGCGGATGCACCTCGCGCCAGCCATCATCGGCCCCCTCCGACCCCAGATCGGCCGCAACCACGATGTCCAATGCGCGTTGGTCCAACTGGTCCAACAACCGGTGACTGGCCCCGGTTTCCAGCAAAAAGCGACAGCCCTTCAAATCCTGGGCCAAGGCCTGCAACAGGCTCGGCGTCACCTCGGCGTCGAAATCCTCGATCATGCCCAGCCGCAGCGTGGTCAGGCCAGAGAGATCAGCCACAGCCAATTCTGCCCGCGCCTCGGCTTCGGCATTCAGGATGGTTTGCGCGTGGCGGCGGAACATCGCACCCGCAGGTGTCAGGCCCATGGGCCGGGCCGACCGATCCAGCAAAATCGCGCCCAGCGCCGTTTCAAGCCCTGTGAGCTGCTGGCTGATCCCTGAAGGGCTGACCCCCAGCCGCTTGGCCGCCGCGGAAATCGCGCGTTCATCGGCAACAGCCAGAAACACTTCGATGCCCCAAAGGGTCACGCGGCCCGGAATTTCGGCCATGGCTTACAGCTTTGACAGCTTCTTCTGAAGCTCGGCGAATTGCTTCTTGATCTCGGCCAACTCATCCGCCGGGGACTGGTCGCCGCCTGCGTCGTCCTTGGCGGGGCCAGTGCCGCTCCAGCCGGGAACCCCGCCCATCATGGTTTTCATGAAGGCTTCCTGCTGCTTGCGCATCATGTCAAAGCCCGGCATCGCGGTCAGCGGATTCGGGATCACCCCAAGGTTTTCGATGACCTTGTGCTGGCCATCACGCAACATCTCAAAGCTGGCGGACAGGAATTGCGGCACGACGGACTGGATGTTCGAGGTGTAGCTGCGGACAAGATCGGTCAACACATTGGTTGGCAGAACCGTATCGCCCTTGGATTCATGTTCGGCCACGATTTGCAGCAGATATTGGCGCGTCAGATCATCGCCGGATTTCAGATCGACAATCTGCACTTCGCGGCCCGAGCGGATAAAGCCCGCGATGTCTTCCAATGTCACATAATCGGACGTTTCGGTATTGTAGAGACGACGGCTTGCATAGCGCTTGATCAAAAGCGGCTTCGCGGTATCGGCCATCTGGACCCCCCAAGGTTTATTTTGCAGTGCAGAGAAAGCTTAGTGCAGTGCAGAATAAAAAGAAAGGGCGGGCTATGAAAGCCCGCCCTGCGCATCATCCCATCAGGGAGGAAGGGGGAGACGCGCACAATCCCGCAGGATTACTTGGCAGCAGCAGCCGCTTTTTTCGCAACGTTCTGCACTTCGTCGGTCGCTTTTTTCACAACAGCCGAAGCTTCGGCCGATGCGTCCTTGCCAGCAGCCAACAGCAGTTCGACGGTTTCCATCTGAACCTTTTTCGCGACTTCAGCGAAGGCAGCCATGTTCTCGGCAGCCAGTTCGGCAGCGGCGGTCGCAAAATCGCTGGCAGCTTTGCTGTAATCGGTCGGCTCGGCTTTGGCCTTGGCAGCGCCCGACAGCTTGGCGATGGTTTCTTTCGCCCACTTGGACGAAATTTCGGTCGACTTTTCAGCAGCTTCCAAAGCCACTTTCGACAGTTTCTCGCCGAATGCAGCCTGGGTTTTGAATGCGTTCTGGAACGCCGAAGCGTCAACCGGGAACTTGGCCATCATGTCCTGCATGACTTTGGTGAAATCGTTGGCGTTGGTCATCTGATCGCTCCTGAGGTTCTCGGGGACAGCCCGTTTCCTGATGAACAATATATACATGCTGCACTGCAGCATTTCAAGTGAATTTTCTGCGACGCAGCGATGACGGTGGTGCATGGGGTGCCGCAGCGGCATCCCATGCAGAAAGCTCTGACAACTCAATCGGTTGGCGTAACTTCAGGTTGAGCGGTGACATAGGTTCCCGGCGCGGCACACAACACAGGCCGCCCCGAATCACCTGGAACCCGCGCCGGAATCTGGGCGCCGGACCGTGCCGCCAACCATGCGCCCCAGCGCGGCCACCAACTGCCCTGATTGAAACTTGCGCCCGCCATCCAGTCGTCTGGCGCCCCTGCGACCGGGCCGGGATTTGTGTAGTGGCCGTACTTGCCCTTGGCAGGCGGATTGATGATGCCCGCGATGTGACCCGACTGCGACACGATAAAGGTTTTGTCCGCCGACCCCATCTGCTTGATGCCGTTAAAACTGCCGCGCCAATGGGCAATATGGTCAGTCTCGCAGGCAATGGCGCAGACCGGCAGCTTGACATCCGACAGGCTGACCGGGCGGCCAAACACCGGGAAGGTGCCTTGCGCAAACCCGTCACGCTGACACAGGCCGCGCAGATACTCCAACGCCATCTTGCCCGGCAGGTTGGTGCCGTCGCCGTTCCAGAACAGCAGATCAAAGGCGGGTGGCGCTTCGCCCATCATATAGCTTTTGATCGCAGGCCCATAGATCAGGTCATTGGATCGCAGGAACGAAAACGTCCGGCTCATGAAGCTTTTGTGCAGCATGCCATCGACGCCGATCTGACGCTCTATCCCATCGACAAAATCATCGGCCAGAAACACCCCCACTTCGCCCGGATCCGAGAAATCGGCCAGAGTGGTGAAGAACGTGGCCGATTTCACCGTGTCATCGCCCGCTTTTTGCAGATGCGCCAGCGTCAGGCCAAGGGTGGTGCCGGCAATGCAATAGCCCACGGCATTGATCTGCTTTTCCCCTGTGATCCGCCGCACCTCGGCCATCGCGGTCAGGTAGCCTTCGCGAATGTAATCATCCATGCCGACATCGGCATAGCTGGTGTCGGGGTTGACCCATGACACCACGAACAGGGTAAAGCCCTGACCAACTATCCATTTGATCAGACTGTTCTGCGGCTTGAGGTCCATGACATAGAATTTGTTGATCCACGGCGGGAACACCAGAAGCGGCGTCGCATACACCGTCGGGGTGCTGGGGCTGTACTGGATCAACTCTAGCATGCGGTTGCGGAACACCACCGCGCCGGGGCTGGCGGCGATATTCTGGCCCACCACAAAAGCCTCGCGGTCGGCCAGCGTCACCGCCAACTCGCCGTTGTTGGCCTCGATGTCCGCGACCAGATTTTCCAGCCCTTTGACAAGGCTTTCGCCATCGGTTTCAACCGCCTTTTCCAAGGCATCGGGGTTGGTGCCCAGGAAATTGGTCGGGGCCAGCATGTCAACGATCTGCCTGGTGAAGTACTCGACGCGCTTCTTGTCGTTCGGGTCCAGCGTTTCCATATCATCGACCGCGTCTTTCACCGCCTCGGCGTTGAACAGGTATTGCTGCTTCAGATAGTTGAAGGCCGGGTGGGTTTCCCAAAGGGGGTTGGCAAAGCGGCGGTCGGCCGGGGTTGGGTCTGGCGGGGCCTTGAATTCACCCTTGGCCAGCATCTGCTGCGCCTCGACATAGTGTTTCAGGGTCTTTCCCCAATAGCTGACCTGATGCTCCAGCACCTTGGCTGGGTTTTGCATCATGCCTGCGACATAGGCGGCGGCGGCCTTCATGAACATCTCGTTCGACGGGCCGTCCAGCGCCTTGTCATGGGGTCTGGATTTCGCAAGGGCGGCCATCAAACGTTCCGACAGCGCCTCGACCTTGGCAAGATTGGCGGTCATTCGTTGCAATTTCGCCCCTGCGGCACTGTCTTCAGTTGTCATGTTAAACTTTCGCCCCTATTCTTTCTGCACATGCAGCATAAACTCGCCCTGCCCCTGATGGCATGCGGCGAATGGGCCGGGGCCCCTTCCCCGCCAAGGAGTCGCGATGAAGTATATGGCCACCTATGACCTCATGGAAAGCATTCGCAACACGAATGAGTGGATGGGCGCCACAGCACGCGCCATGGCCTCTTATCCCGCCTTTGCCTTGTCGATGAATCCAATGCTGCAAATGACCGCCGCCTGGGGCGAAGTCACCGAACGATCCTTCCGCCGGATGGTTGCCAAACCTGATTGGGGCATCCGTTCGATCCCTGGTCCGGACGGGCAAGACCATCTGGTTGACGTGAACACCATCGTCGCGAAACCCTTTGGCAGCCTGATCCAGTTCTTTGTCCGCCGCCGTGCGCCGATGGCCCGCAAGATCCTGCTGGTGGCCCCCATGTCGGGTCACTATGCGACCTTGCTGCGATCCACCGTCGCCAGCCTGCTGCCGGATGCGGACGTGTTTGTCACAGACTGGCACAACGCCCGCGACATCCCGGTGTCGGCAGGCAAGTTCGATATCGAAGACTACACGCTTTACCTTGTCGAGTTCATGCGCGCGCTTGGCCCGGACACGCATGTCATCGCCGTGTGTCAGCCCGCACCGCTGACCCTTGCCGCGACCGCCTATCTGGCCGCCGAACACCCCGAGGAACAACCCCGCAGCCTGACGCTGATCGGGGGGCCGATTGATCCGGATGCCGCAGCGACCGACGTGACCGACTTTGGCCGCCGCATCACCATGGGCCAGCTGGAACAGATCGCCATTCAACGCGTCGGCTTCAAGTACAAGGGCGTCGGGCGGATGGTTTATCCGGGCCTGTTGCAGCTGCAAAGCTTCATCTCGATGAACGCCGAGCGCCATTCCAAGGCGTTTTCGGAACAGGTCATGCGCGTCGCACGCGGCGAAGCGACCGACCAAGACGCCCACAACCGTTTCTACGATGAATACCTGGCAGTGATGGACATGACCGCCGAATTCTATCTGTCAACGGTTGAGCGTATCTTCAAGAACCGCGAAATCGCGCGCAACGAATTCATGGTGGCGGGCAAGAAGGTGGACATCGGTGCCATCACCCAAGTGGCGGTGAAAACCGTCGAAGGGTCCGAGGATGACATATCTGCGCCCGGCCAATGTGTGGCGGCGCTAAAGCTGTTGACCGGACTGCCCGACAGCAAGAAAGCCAGCCACCTGGAGCCAGGCGCAGGCCATTACGGCATTTTCGCGGGCAAAAGCTGGCGTCTTAACATCCGTCCGCTGGTGCTGAACTTTATCGACGCCAATTCTGGCGCGCCAAAAGTGGCACAATTGAAGGCGGTGACGGCGGCGCAATAACCGCTGATCCCCCCAGCCACCGTTCACGCGGTACGGCAAGGATTGCTGTTTTTCAAATACTCAGGCCGGACATCCAGCATTCCGGCCTGACCGCTGGTGTCCATGATCCAACGGGGCCTGTGGCGGTGGGTATTCAGGACAAGATGAAACCCGCCCCGGCTGGCGCAGCCCCCTAGCGCAGCATCACTGGGCCACCCAGAAAAGCCTCGATCGCCGCACTGACGGCTTCGGGCTGCTCCAGCGGGGTGAAATGCCCGGCATCGGCCACCACATGCAGCTTGCCGAATGGCATCAGATTGGCGGTGAATTCCTGCCTGCGCATCGGCACCAGTGTGTCCACCTCGCCCGCGATGACCAAAGCAGGCAGCTTTACCCGGCGCATGGTCTTTTGCTGATCAGGGCGGCGCTGCAGTGCGCGGGATTGGCGCAGGAACACCCCCTCACCAAGCGTCAGCGCCATGTCCCGGATCAGCGCCAGTATCTCACCCCGCCATTCGGTATCGGCAAGGGCCGCCGCGGGGATCTCTTCGGCCATCGCCTCGGCCAGACGGCCCGCGCGTGAAGCGACGATCCGCGTTTCCCGCGCGGCAGCGGCTTGCGGGGCCTCGGCCAAGGGATCGGTGGCCATCAGCACCACGCGACTGACACGGTCCGGAATGCGGCGGATGATGTCCAGCGCCACATCGCCCCCCAAACCGTGGCCCAACAGCGCAAAGGTTTCGGGCAGGCTGGACAGGATTGCTTCGGACATCTGCTCGACGGTATCACCCACCGTCGGCAGCGCCACATGCATGGCACGACCTGCGCCAAGTTGCACCAGCTGCGGCAGGAACAGCCGCGCATCGGCCATCAGACCAGGGATCAGCACCAAGGGTTCGCGCATCACATGTGCCCTGCGACAGATTGCACGGCATCGGTGATCATTGTCAGACAATCCGGGCTGGAAAAGCGGTGATCCGCCCCCTTGACCAGAGTAAGCCGGATATCTGGCCCTGTGGCGTGATCCAGCAACCGCAGCGCCACGGAAACAGGCACATCGGTATCCGCAGTCCCCTGCAACAACCGGACCGGAAACGGCAGCGGCAAGGGCGTCCGCAGCACCAGCCGGTTGCGCCCCTCTTCGATCAGCCGCCGAGTGATGATATAGGGGGCGTCGGAATAATCCGAGGGCAAAGCCACCTGCCCCTGCGCAAGTTCGGCTTTCTGGTCCGGGGTGAACCCTGCCCACATGCTGTCTTCGGTGAAATCAGGTGCCGCGGCGATGCCGACCAGCCCCGCAATCCTGTCCGGCATGGCCCGCGCCAGCAGCAGCGAAATCCAGCCCCCCATCGAGGACCCCACCAACACCAGCGGCCCATGCACCACCGCGGTGATCACCGCTTGCGCATCCTCGAACCAGTCGCCGATCGCACCGTCCAGAAAATCTCCGCCCGAAACGCCATGGCCTGAATAATCCATCCGCAAAAAGCTGCGCCCCTGCGCAACGGCCCAGTCTTGCAGATACACCGCCTTGGTTCCGGCCATGTCTGATTTGAACCCGCCCAGAAACACAATGCAGGGCCCACGCCCAGATGTCAGATGGTAGGCAATGCGGCGCCCCTGCGGGCTGATAAGATGCTGCGGTTGCATGGTGGCTGCCTCGCTTTTTTCCCGTTATAGCGCGGCACGGTTGACAAGGCCACGCACCATAGGCAAAACCCCGCCATATAATCCGCAGCCGGGCGTTTCGTAGGCGCCAAAACGACGAGGAGGACGATATGTCCCAGATTTCCCTGACTTTCCCCGATGGCAACAAGCGCGACTATGCGGCGGGTGTGACCCCGGCCGAAGTGGCGGCGTCCATTGCTCCGGGGCTTGCGAAAAAGGCGATTTCGGCCTCGGTCAACGGTGCGCATTACGATCTGCAATGGCCGATCATGGCCGATGCGGCGATTGCGATCCACACCATGGCCGATGACGCGCAGGCGCTGGAACTGATCCGGCACGATCTTGCCCATATCATGGCCCGCGCCGTGCAGGAAATCTGGCCGGACGTGAAAGTCACCATCGGCCCGGTGCGTGACTACGGCTGGTTCTACGATTTCGACCGCGCCGAACCGTTCACGCCAGAAGACCTTGGCCAGATCGAAGCCAAGATGAAACAGATCATCAACGCCCGCGACCCGGTGAAAACCGAAACCTGGGACCGCGCCCGCGCCATCGCCTTTTATGAAGAACGCGGCGAACCGTTCAAGGTGGAACTGATCAACCGCATCCCCGAGGGCGAAGACCTGCGGATGTACTGGCACGGAAACTGGCAGGATTTCTGCCGGGGGCCGCACCTGCAGCATACGGGTCAGGTTCCCGCCGATGCCTTCAAGCTGACACATGTGGCGGGGGCCTAT
>CAZCFC010000096.1:5787-9986 GCA_964497815.1 uncultured Cypionkella sp. | reverse complement strand
TTGCGCATCTTGCCTGCCATCACCGCAATCAATTCATGGCCGTTGTCGAGTTCAACCTTGAAAGTCGCGTTGGGCAGGAGTTCCTTCACGACACCGGGGAATTCGAGGATATCTTCCTTGGCCATGGTCTCTCCAATAGGATTTGGCCCGCGGAATCCGCAGGCGTGGCGGGATATGCGCCGATTGCAGGCGGTTTTCAAGGGGAAAGTGGGGAATAGATCAGACCCGGCCCAGCCAGAATTGCAGGGGTTTCAATGTCTCGGCATCGCAGCCCACATCCTTCCAGGCAAACTCGGCCTGAA
The DNA here is from genome assembly GCA_964497815.1 of uncultured Cypionkella sp. Taxonomy (GTDB): domain Bacteria; phylum Pseudomonadota; class Alphaproteobacteria; order Rhodobacterales; family Rhodobacteraceae; genus Cypionkella. Next base: position 9,684 of record CAZCFC010000096.1, on the reverse strand, counting down.
CGCCGGGCAGGGGGGCATAACCGCGCCCCTGCCAGAAGGCGTCGTTGGTGCGGTACTGTGCGGGGCGTTGGGGGTGGTCATCGGGCCGGGTGACCGCGCAAAAGGCGATGTGGCTGCGGCCCAAGGCGCGGGCATGGGCCTCGCGCAGGTCAAAAAAGCGGTGACCGGTGCCTTGGCCGCGATAGGCGGGCAACAGAACGGATTCCGCGCCATAAAGGATGGTTTCCACCGGCAGGCCAATCGCGCGCAGAGGGCCCGAGAAGGCGTCGGCATGATCCTCCATCAGGGTCGAGGTGGATGCCCCGACCAGCCGCCCCTGATCAAAGGCCCCCACCAGCAAGGCGCCGGGGTTGTCGCGGTAGGTTTTCAGATAGTCCCGCTCATACTCCAGCGTGCCGTCGTACAAATAAGGCCAATCGCGGAACACCGCGATGCGCAGGGCGGCAACATCATCAAGCGCCTCTTCCAGTTCAGCCCCTTGCAGCGCGCGTATTTCATACGTTGTCATGCCGAAACCTGAGCGATCCAGTCGTTGAGGTTATAGAACGTGGTGATGCGGGAAATCTTGCCGTCGGTCAGATCAAAGAACGATCCGGCGGGAAGAACATAGCGCTGGCCCTTCGCCTCGGGCAGGCCGGGGTCGGTTTTCAGGTATGCGCCGTGCACCACAAATTCGGCGGCAGCGCGGTTGCCTTCAGGCGCGGTGAAAATCTGTATGTCGTGCAGTGTTTCGCGGTACGCCCCCGCCATGTGGGCGCAGAATTCAGCAAATTTTGCACGCCCCCTGCGGATGCCACCTTCGTTTACCCGGTGTTCGACATCATCACTGACGCAAGCCAGCATACCGGCGGCGTCGCCCGCATTGAAGGCGGCGTAATAGGCGGTCAGGCAGGCATGCGCATCGGTCATGGGGGCCTCGGGCTGCGGCCCAGGTTTGGGCCTTGATTTGTACAATGGTTTCAATGCGTTGATATTTTCAACCAAACCGTCTTCCCATATTTGTCGCAGATTTTTCTGCGGTTGTCAGCATGGATCGGACACCTTGTCCCCCAAGGGCGACAGGGCGGATCGCGCCGCCCTGTCGGATGGATCAGACCGCCAGAGCCGCCGCAATGGTGGCGGAAATTGGCGTTGTGGCCCGCCCGATCAGACGCGACAGGGTGTGGCTTTCGTCCAGCAGCCCACCTTGCGAGGCCTTCACGTCGCTGTCAGCCAGAATGGCGGCAAAGCCTTCTGGCAGGCCAAAGCCCACCAGAATGCCGGTGTAAACATCCGCGGGCAGCGAGGTGTAAGGGATGGTCTTGCCCGTCTGGCGCGACACTTCGGCGGCCATTTCGGCCATGGTATGGGGCACATCCCCCGCCAGTTCATAGGTCTTGCCGTCGTGCCCCGGGGTGCTGGCCACAATGGCAATCGCTTCGGCATAATCGGCGCGGGCGGCCGAGGCGATGCGGCCATCGCCCGACGATCCGATCATCGCACCATGCGCAACCGAGGCCGCCAGCGAGCCGGTGTAATTCTCGGTGTACCAGCCGTTGCGCAACAGGGTGTAGGGAATGCCCGCATCCTTCAGCGCGGTTTCGGTGGCGATATGATCCGCCGCCAACAACAACGGCGAGGCATCGCCCTTCAGGATCGACGTGTAGACAATGCGCCCCACACCAGCGGCCTTTGCCGCCGTGATGACGGCGCGGTGCTGTCCGGCGCGGTCATTCAAATCATTGGACGAAATCAGCACCAGCACATCCACCCCCATCAGCGCGGGTGCCAGACCTTCGGGCTTGGTATAATCAAAGGCGCGCAGGGCAACGCCCAGATCTGCGCTTGGGTTTCGGGCAAGAGCGATGATTTCGTCTTGCGGCGCGCGGGCTTTGAGTGCGGCCAGCGCAAGGCGGCCCAATTGGCCGGTGGCACCGGTTAGGGCGATGGTTTTGGTGGTCATGGCGATCTCCTGTTATGCGATGCCCCTTGAATACGCCTTTACTTACGAAACGTAAGTACATACAAGAATGTTAGTATGATGCAGCAGCGCACAGGGGGGTCATCATGAATGCAACAGAAGGCTTCGCCCCCAATGTGATGGTGGCGCAATGCCCGTCACGGCAGGTTCTGAAACACCTGACCAGCCAGTGGGGTGTGCTGATCCTTGTGGCCCTGCAAGACGGCACTTTACGGTTTTCCGCGCTGCGACGGCGGATTGGTGGTGTATCAGAGCGGATGCTGGCGCAGACGTTGCAGGCGCTGGAGGGCGACGGTTTGGTGCTGCGGGTGGCGCATCAGGTGGTGCCGCCGCACGTCGATTACGCCCTGACGCCCTTGGGGTGCCAGGCCGCAGTCCGGGTTGCCGAGTTGACAGGATGGATCGAAGAAAATCTGCCCGCACTGATGGCGGCGCGGGGCTGACGTTGCGGCCCGTCTGTGCAAATTCCAGAATATCTTTATAATTCAGATATTTGCGTTTGTTTCGGAAGGTGGCCCAAACCGACCGATGATCCGGGTCTTTATCTGATCCAGGGCCTGCCGATAGGCGGCCAACTTTGCCTCGCGCCCTTCACCCAAAGCCGTTGGGTCCAGGATTGGCCAATATTCGATTTCCAGATGGTAGGCCTTGGTCAGGTCCAAGGCGGCAAGTTTGCTGGCTGGCGACAGGGCAATGATCAGATCAAACTGCCCCAGATCGTCGCCCATCGTCTGCATTTCCTCGAACGACCGCGACCTGTGCCGCGACAGTTCGATCCCCAGTTCGGCACAGACGGCGATGGAGAACCCGTCAACCTCCATGTCGTTCTTGACGCCCGCCGATTGCACATAGGCGCGCTGGCCGTAGAATTTCTTCATCAACGCCTCGGCCATGGGCGAGCGGACGGCATTGTGATCACAGCAAAACAGCACAGCTTGCGGAAATGCCATCGTCAGCCCCAATGCAGAACGCAGATCAGGGTGAACAGACGGCGGGCGGTGTTGATGTCTACCTCGGCCTTGCCGGCAAGGCGTTCCCGAAGCACCGAAGCGCCCTCGTTGTGGATGCCGCGCCGGGCCATGTCGATCGCCTCGATCTGGCTTGGGGGCAGGCGCTTGACCGCCTCGAAATAGCTTTCGCAGATCTGGAAATAGTCCTTTACCACCTGGCGGAAGGGCCCAAGTGACAGGTGGAACTCTCCTACCTTTTCAGTGGCTTCAGTGGCTATGTCAAAGACAAGACGCCCCTCGCGGATCGCCAGCGCCAGCCGGTACGGACCGGGCACGCTGGGGCGGTCATCACGCGCTGGCATGGCAAATGAGTTCTCTTCCAGCAGATCGAAGATCGCGACCTTGCGTTCCTGTTCGATCTCGGGCGTCGGTCGGGCCAGCCCCCGCTCGTCGATGTCGATGGCGCAGATGCGGTTGGTCATTCGCCCCCCCTGTTCAAACGATCCAGACGCGCACGCACCGACAGCCCATGCGCCTGCAGGCTTTCCGAGATCGCCAGACGCTCGGCTGCGGGGCCGATCTTGGCCAGCGCTGCGGGGGTCATCTTGGCAAGGGTCGTGCGTTTCACAAAGTCCATCACACTCAATCCACTGGAGAACCGCGCCGACCGGGCGGTGGGCAGCACATGGTTCGGTCCGCCAACGTAATCGCCGATGGCTTCCGGAGTCCATGCCCCCAGAAAGATCGCGCCCGCATGGGTGATTTCAAGCGACAAAGCCTCGGGATCTGCGGTGCACAGTTCCAGATGCTCGGGGGCAATACGGTTCGACAGCGCCGCCGCCTCGTGCAGGTCGCGGGTGATGATCACGGCGCCATTGTCGCGCCAGCTTGCCGCGGCGATGGCACGCCGCTCCAGCGTTTCAAGCCGCTTTTCAACGGCTTGGGCAACGGCTGCGGCAAAACCTGCATCATCCGTGATCAGAATGG
>CAZCFC010000096.1:0-5777 GCA_964497815.1 uncultured Cypionkella sp. | reverse complement strand
TGGGCCGAAGCGTCGTGTTCTGCCTGCGACAGCAGGTCCAGCGCGATCCAGTCAGGGTCATTGTCGCGGTCCGCTATCACCAGAATTTCCGAGGGTCCTGCGATCATGTCGATGCCCACGCGCCCAAACACCCGGCGCTTGGCGGCGGCCACAAAGGCATTTCCGGGCCCGGTGATCTTGTCAACCGGTGCAATCGTCTGGGTGCCATAGGCCAGCGCCGCCACGGCCTGCGCACCGCCAATCCGGTAAATCGTATCGACGCCCGCAATCCGTGCCGCCAACAGCACCAGCGGGTTCACCGCTCCGCCCGGCGTAGGGCAGGTGATGACCAGACGCTGCACCCCTGCCACCTTGGCGGGAATGGCGTTCATCAGGACCGATGACGGATAGGTCGCAATGCCGCCCGGCACATACAGCCCCGCTGCGGACACCGGCGTCCAGCGCCAGCCCAAAGAGGCCCCTGCCTCATCGGTCCACATCTCGTCCCGCGGCATCTGACGCGCGTGATAGTCGCGGATGCGCCCGGCCGCCAGTTCAAGCGCGTCACGGTCCTCAGACGAAACCTTGGCGCATTCCGCCTCGATCTCGGCCGGCGTGAAGGCCATGGTTGCAGAGGTCAGGGTCAACTTGTCAAATCGCGCCGTCAACTCCAGCACGGCCGCATCGCCCCGGGCGCGCACATCCGCAATGATGGCGGCCACGGCCTGATCCACATCCTCGGCCTCTTCACGCTTCATGCCCAGAAGGGCGGCAAACCCCATTTCAAAATCGGCGTCGCGGGTGGAAAGGAAGGTTGGCATTTGGGCCTCCGGCTTGCTGCGCTTGCATAACCACAGACACGGCGCGCTGCAAGAAAAAGGGGCGCCGCCGCTGTCACTTGCGCGCAGCCCGGAATATGTGGCCGGCATATCTGGACGACGTGAAAGCCCATTTTCACATTGTCTCAAATACCCCCGCGCGGAGCGCACCTGCGCGTCAGCGCTGAAGAAAACCTGCGGCGCAGCCGCGCAATCGGATCACCCGCCGAAATGAGAGAACCGGTAGGGCGAGGTGCCGTATTTCTTGCGGAAGGATTTTGAGAAATGGGACGTGCTTGCATACCCGCAGGCCACGGCAACTTCGGTCACTTTCATGTCTGTTTCGGCCAGCAGGGACCGGCCGCGCGCCAATCGCAAATCGTTCATATAGCGGACTGGAGTCACGTTCAGATAGCTGCTGAACAGCCTTTCAATCTGGCGGCGCGACAGGGACAGGTGCGCCGCGCAGGCGTCCAGATCGAACTCTTCCTCGATATGCGCCTCAAGATAGGCGGCGGCGGCCAGCAGTTTGTCGTGGCGCGTGCCAAGCCGTGCCGCCAGCGAGGTGGTCTGGTGGTCTTCCTCGGTGCGCCTTTGGGTCAGAAGGCACATGTTCATCACCTCTTGTCCCAAAGCCGGGCCAAAACGGTCATTGATCAGCTTCAGCATCAGGTCGGCGGCCGCCACGCCTCCGGCGCAGGTCATCACCCGGTCGTCGATGCAAAACACCTGCCGGGCCGGGTGCAGATCGGGGTGGTTCTCGACAAAGCCCGCAATATTGTCCCAATGCATGGTAAAGCGGTGGCCCTTCAGGATACCCGCCTGCGCCAGGGTATAGGCACCCGTGCAAAGCCCGCCCACGATGCGTCCGCGCCGCCACAAGCTGCGCAACCAATCCCCCAGGGCGACAGAGGTCTGCTCTTCGGGTTCGACCCCCGAGCAGACCAGCACGATGCCCGTGGGCCTGGCATCGGACCACGCACCTTCCGTCACAACCGGCACGCCGTTCGAGCAGGCCACGGCGCTGCCCTTTTCCGACAGCACCTGCCAGCGGAACAGCACCTGTTGCGTCAACTGGTTGGCCATGCGCAATGGTTCGATTGCCGACGAAAACGCCAGCATCGTGAATTTCGGCAACAGCACAAAGGCCACATCCACCGGATCTACCGGAGCAGGCAAAGTGACATGGGCCGAGCCTTTGGCAACGTATTTCTGCACATCTGACATGCTGGCGACCTTATCAGAAAGCAAGCCAGTCTGCATCAGGTGCGCACCCCGGCGAATTTCTGCTGCCAGTCGGCGCGCTCCTCATCGGTGATCTTGCGGAACAGGTTTTCCGGCACGGCAAAGGCATGGCCCGCCGGCAGGGCGCGCATGGCCTCCGAGATGTTTTCCGGCCAGGTCCAGTCATCAGACCCCATCGCCGCCATCATCGCCGCAGCCGCATCCGGGATAAAGGGGCGCGACAGGATGGCGTAGACCCTGATCAGGTTCAGCGCCAGCCGGATCATCGCCTGCGCCCGGTCAGGATCGGTTTTCACCACCGTCCAGGGGGCGGCCGCCTGCAGGTACTCGTTCCCAATCACCCAGATCGCGCGCAGCTCATTCGCGGCCTTGCGCACTTCCATCGCTTCCATCAGCGTGGCGTATTCATGGATGCGCGCGCCAAGATCGGCAATCAGTGCGGTTTCCTGATGGTCGAAACTGCCGCCTGACGGCACGGTCAGCCCGAATTTGGCATTGGCGAATTTGGTGACCCGGCTGACAAGATTGCCCAGAACATCCGCCAGATCCTTGTTCACCGAGGTCTGGAAATTCTCCCATGTAAACTCGGCGTCCGATGATTCGGGGGCGTGGGACAGCAGCCACCAGCGCCAGTAATCCGACGGCAGGATCGACAGCGCCTGATCCATGAACACGCCGCGCCCGCGCGACGTGCTGAACTGGCCACCGTCGTAATTCAGATAGTTGAACGACTTGAGGTAATCGACCAGCTTCCACGGCTCGCCCGATCCAAGAATGGTGGCGGGGAAGCTGAGTGTATGGAACGGCACGTTGTCCTTGCCCATGAACTGGTAATAGGTCACGTCGGCGGCCCCCTTGTCGGTGCGCCACCAGCGCTGCCAGGCCTCGTCGCCCAGGCCATGCGCGTCAGCCCATTCAGCGGTGCAGGCGATGTATTCGATGGGGGCGTCAAACCAGACGTAGAATACCTTGCCTTCCATCCCCGGCCAGGGCTGATCACCTTTTTGCACCGGAATGCCCCAGTGCAGATCGCGGGTGATGCCGCGGTCTTGCAGGCCATCGCCGTCGTTCAGCCATTTTCTGGCGATGGATGTGGTCAGGATCGGCCAGTCTTTCTTGCTGTCGATCCACGCCTCAAGCTTGTCGCGCAGGGATCGTTGCATCAGGTACAGGTGCTTGGTTGCGCGCACCTCAAGATTGGTCGAGCCGGAAATGGTCGAGCGCGGATGGATCAGGTCGGTCGGGTCCAACTGTTTGGTGCAGTTGTCGCATTGATCGCCCCGCGCCGATTCGTAGCCGCAGTTGGGGCAGGTGCCTTCAATGTAACGGTCGGGCAGGAAGCGGCCATCGTCGATGGAATAGACCTGCTTTTCCGCCACTTCGCGGATCAGCCCGGCCTCGTCCAGCTTGCCTGCGAAATGCTGGGTCAGCGCGTGGTTGCGCGCGCTGGACGACCGGCCAAAGTGATCAAACGACAGCCGGAAGCCGCGTGCGATTTCGGCCTGCACCTCGTGCATCTGGGCGCAATATTCGGCAACGGGTTTGCCCGCTTTGGCGGCGGCAAGCTCGGCAGGGGTGCCATGTTCATCGGTGGCGCAGATGAACATCACCTCATGCCCGCGCCCGCGCATGTAGCGCGCGAACAGGTCGGCGGGCAGCTGGCTGCCCACAAGGTTGCCCAAGTGCTTGATCCCATTGATGTAGGGGATTGCCGAAGTGATCAGAATCCGTGCCATGCCTGTGCCTTTCGTCCCGGTCCGCGCCGTATTAACGCGGGCCGGGGCGAAGGGCCAGTGCTAAGGCAGGGTCAGCGCCTATTGGGCGGTGTATCCGCCATCAACAAGGTGATAGCTGCCCGAAATGAAGCTGGCCTTGTCCGACAGCAGGAAAAGCACCAGATTTGCGACCTCGGTCGCGGTGCCCAGCCTGCCGATGGGGTGCAGCGCGGCAAGGCCCGCTTTGGCCTCGGGCGGCAGGGCGGTCAGCAACGGGGTTTCAATGAAGGCGGGACCGACGGCAGTGGTGCGGATGCCCTTGGCCGTATACTCCAGCGCGGCGTTCCGGGTCAGCCCCAACAGCGCATGTTTGGCCGCGACATAGGCCGAGGAATTGGCAAAACCCACGCTGCCCAGAATCGAGGCCATATTCACAATCGCGCCGCCCCCCGACTTCAGCATTTCGGGAATGGCAAAGCGCATCCCGTAGAATACCGCGTTCAGGTTGACGTCGACCACCTGTTTCCAGGCATCCAGCGGATAGTCCCCCACCGGGGCCTGCGGTCCGCCAATGCCCGCGTTGTTCACCAGCAGCGTCAGCGCGCCGCCCTTTTCCACCGCCAGCGCCACCAGTGCCTGCACCACGGTGGGGTCTGACACATCGCCGCCCGCGGCATGGGCCTGCCCGCCGCTTGCGGTGATCTGCGCCGCCACCGCGGTGGCCTTGGCAAGATCACGGTCCGCCACAATGACCCGCGCGCCTGCGGCCGCAAGGCCCAGGGCGATGGCCTCGCCGATGCCCGAACCGGCACCGGTCACGATCCCGGTTTGTCCGTCAAAGCTGATCTGCATGATATGCTCCTGTGATTGGGTACGGGCGCAGGATGGGCAAGGTTGCGGTGCCGCGCCATGACATGGGTCATATGATTGCCGAAAGGGGCGGGGTTGGCGGAAATCAGCCGTATGGGGCCCTTCCCTTGTCATCCTGCGCCGCATAACCTGTCGGCAGAACAGGAGGGCGCCATGCAACAGGTTCGCTTGGGTCACACCGGGATTTCGGTTTCAAAACTGTGCCTTGGCACAATGACATGGGGCAGCCAGAACACACTGGCCGAAGCGCATGCGCAGGCGGATGTGGCGCTGGAGGCGGGTGTTTCGTTCTGGGACACCGCCGAGATGTATCCGGTCAATCCGGTGCTGGCCGAAACAATCGGGCGCACCGAAGAAATCATCGGCAGCTGGTTTGCCGCGCGGGGCGGGCGGGACCGGGTTGTGCTGGCCTCCAAGGTGGCAGGCGGTGGGCGTGACATGATCCGAAGCGGCGCCCCGGTGTCGGGTGCTGTACTGCGCGCCTGCGTCGAGGCATCGCTGCGGCGGTTGCAGACGGATTATATCGACCTGTTTCAGCTGCATTGGCCGGATCGCAAATCCTATCACTTTCGCGATATCTGGACCTTTGATGCGCGCGGTGGCGACAAGTTTAAGATCGAAGCGCAAATGCTTGAAATATTGCGCGTATCTGCCGAACTGATTGCCGAGGGCAAGATCCGCCACATTGGACTTTCCAATGAATCGGTCTGGGGCGCCGCGCGGTGGATTGCGCTGGCAGAACGGCATGGATTGCCGCGCATGGCGACGGTGCAGAACGAATATTCGCTGCTGTGCCGGCAGTTTGACAGCGATTGGGCGGAACTTGCGGTGCTGGAGGATATGCCGTTGCTGGCATTCTCGCCTTTGGCCACTGGGTTGCTGACGGGGAAATATGCGGGTGATGTGATCCCCGAAACCTCGCGCCGGGCGCTGAACCAGAACCTTGGCGGGCGGATCACGCCGCACGTGTTTCCTGCGGTTGCGGCCTACCTTGGCATCGCGCTGCGCCATGGGCTGGACCCGGCCCAGATGGCGATTGCCTTTTGTGCGGCACGGCCTTTCCCAGTGGTGCCGATCATCGGCGCCACGACGTTGGAGCAGTTGCGCACCAACATCGGCGGCGCGGAACTGGTGCTTTGGGAGGAGGTGG
>CAZCFC010000095.1:0-10106 GCA_964497815.1 uncultured Cypionkella sp. | reverse complement strand
ATTTTCGTGTCCACCGGCCCGTTTAGAGGCCGATGGACAAATTATGCCTAACACGATGGACAAAAAGCGGGCCGGAATGGACAAACTTTCCCGGGCATTTCAGGCTCCAATCCCCCCGCTTCAGCCGCATTTTGAGTGACCGCAGTCACTGCAGGTCATGCAGCCCTCTTTCATCTGCATTGCATAGCTGCCGCAGGATGGGCAGGCTTTGCCGCGCGGGGTTTCGCCCACGGCGATCAGCTGCGCCTGCGGGTCGGATTTCAGGCCCATGCCTTCTCCCTCGATGAAGCCGATCGAGACCAGATGGCGTTCGATCACCCCACCGATGGCTGCCAGAATAGACGGGATATAGCGCCCCTCCATCCACGCTCCACCGCGCGGATCGAACACGGCTTTCAGTTCTTCGACGACAAAGGAAATATCGCCTCCGCGCCGGAACACTGCCGAAATCATCCGGGTCAATGCGACGGTCCAGGCGAAATGCTCCATGTTTTTCGAGTTGATGAACACCTCGAACGGACGCCGATGCCCAGCGATGATGATGTCGTTGATGGTGATATACAGCGCGTGTTCGCTGCCCGGCCATTTCACCTTGTAGGTCTGACCTTCCAGAGCGGCGGGACGATCCAAGGGTTCGGTCAGATAGACCACTTCACCGCCTTGTGCCACTTCGGGGGCTTCGGCGGGGACCTTGTCGCTGGTCTCTGACACCGTCAGAACCGACCCGGTGATCGCATTGGGCCGATAGGTGGTGCAGCCTTTGCAGCCCTGATCCCAGGCGGCCATGTAGACCTGCTGGAATTCGTCAAAGCTGATGTCTTCAGGGCAATTGATGGTCTTGGAAATCGAACTGTCGATCCACTTCTGTGCCGCCGCCTGCATCCGCACGTGATCCAAGGGTGGCAAGGTCTGGGCGTTGACAAAGTAGTCGGGCAGCGCCGTGTCGCCCTTCAACTCGCGCCACAGACGTACAGCGAAATCAACGACTTCCTCTTCGGTGCGGCTGCCATCTTTCTGCAAGACCTTGCGCGTATAGGCATAGGCAAAAACCGGCTCGATGCCGGACGAAACGTTCCCGGCATAGAGTGAAATCGTCCCGGTTGGCGCGATCGAGGTCAGCAAGGCATTGCGGATACCGTGGGTTCGGATGGCCTCGCGCACATCGTCATCCATCTGCATCATGTTGCCAGAGGCAAGGTAAGCCTCGGCGTCAAACAGCGGGAACGCGCCCTTTTCTTTGGCCAGATCGACCGAAGCCATATAGGATGCCCGCGCAATCGCATGCATCCAGCGTTCCGTCTGCGCTGCGGCCTCGGGGCTGCCATAGCGCAAGCCTACCATCAGCAGGGCATCGGCCAATCCGGTCACGCCAAGACCGATGCGGCGTTTGTTGCGGGCCTCGGCGGCCTGCTCGGGCAGCGGGAAACGCGACGCATCCACCACATTGTCCATCATCCGCACCGCCAGCCGCACCAGATCATCCAGTGCCGCCAGATCAAGCGCGGCGGCATCCGTGAACGCCCCCGACACCAGCGTCGGCATGTTGATCGACCCCAGAAGGCAGGCACCATAGGGCGGCAAGGGCTGCTCGCCACAGGGGTTCGTCGCCGCAATGGTTTCGCAATAGGACAGGTTGTTGGCCTTGTTGATGCGGTCGATGAAGATCACACCAGGCTCGGCAAAATCATAGGTGTTGCGCATGATCTTGTTCCAAAGATCGCGCGCCTGCAGGGTCTTGTAGACCTTGCCGGCAAACTTCAGGTCCCAAGGGCCGTCCGCCTTGACCGCGTCCATGAACGCATCGGTGATCAGCACCGACAAGTTGAACATACGCAGCCGCGCCGGGTCTTTCTTGGCTTCGATAAACGCCTCAACATCCGGGTGATCACAGCGCATGGTGGCCATCATCGCACCGCGGCGGCTGCCCGCGGACATGATGGTGCGGCACATCGCGTCCCAAACATCCATGAAGGACAGCGGCCCCGAGGCATCCGCCGCCACGCCCTTCACCTCGGCGCCGCGCGGGCGGATGGTGCTGAAATCATAACCGATTCCACCGCCCTGCTGCATGGTCAGAGCGGCCTCTTTCAGTCCGTCAAAGATGCCCCCCATGTTGTCGGGCACGGTTCCCATCACAAAGCAGTTGAACAGCGTCACCGACCGGCCAGTGCCAGCGCCCGCCGTGATCCTGCCTGCAGGCAGATATTTGAAATCCTCTAATGCTTTGTAAAAGCGGCTTTCCCACAGCTCCGGGTCCGCCTCTACCTCGGCCAGCGCGCGGGCAATGCGGCGCCAGCTGTCTTCAACCGTTCTGTCAATCGCGGTTCCATCAGCCGCCTTCAGCCGATATTTCATGTCCCAGATCTGCTCGGCAATGGGGGCGGCAAAGCGCGACATGGGGAGGATCCTTCCTGAGGGGGCAAATGCAAGGCGTGACAGATAGCTTCAACGGGCGGGGCGGGCAAGCCTTGAGCCTACCAGATTTTGCCCTATTCTACATCACGGATCGGGGGGCATATGGCCGGGCTGAATATCATCAAACTTTGCGTCGGCGCAGAATCGGTCGAAGACCTGACCGATTGGCACCGCGCGCATGCCCATGTCTGGGCCGCTGGCACCACCGAACATGTCACGCGCATGTGGCCGAAAAGGCAGACCGAATTGCTGGACGGCGGGTCGCTTTACTGGGTGATCAAAGGCGCCATTCTGGCCCGCCAGCGCCTGCTGGGGCTGGAAGAACGGCGCGGATCCGATGGCATCGCCCGCTGCGCGCTGGTGCTGGACGCCGAGATCATCCGTACCGAATCCGCGCTGCGCCGCCCTTTCCAGGGCTGGCGCTATCTTGACCCGGCCGAATCGCCGCGCGATCTGCCAAAGGGCCGCGCGGCGGATGATGCACTGCCGCCCGATCTGGCGCGGGCCTTGGCAGAAATCGGCCTGCGCTAACCCCTGAAACTTGCGTAAAATTGTCATCCTCTGTGTTCAAATATCCCACGGGGGTGTGAAACCCCCGCTTTTGGCACAAGGCCCCTTCCCTTCCGCCGGGAACCGGGCGACAAACCCTGATGTCCAAACGCCCCCTTTGGCTTGTTGCCGCCCCCGTAATCTTTCTGCTGCTGTGGTCGGCGGGCTTTGGCATTGCCAAGCTTGGCCTGCAACATGCCGAACCGCTGACGCTGCTGGCGCTGCGCTATTCCTGCGTGCTGGCCTTGCTGCTGCCGCTGGCCGTGATCGTGAAGCCAACCTTGCCGAAAAGCCCACGCGCCTGGGTCGATGTCGCCGTCACGGGGTTCCTCATTCAGGTGGTCTACTTCGGCCTGTGCTATGTCGCCTTCAAATCAGGCGTCTCGGCAGGCGGGGTGGCAATCATCGTTTGCCTGCAGCCAATCCTTGTTGCACTGGCCGCCCCCTACGTCGCGGGCGAAACCATCAGCCGCAAGGGCTGGATCGGCCTCGCGCTTGGCCTTGCGGGGGCCGCCGTTGTGATCACATCCCGCGCGCAGGTTCAGGCCGAAAACCCCATCGGCATAGCGCTTGCCTTTGCCGCACTGCTGGGCATAACCGGTGGCACACTGTACGAAAAACGCTTTGGCACCAGCCATCACCCGATCACCGCGAACCTGATCCAGTATGCGGTCGGGGCTGCCTTTACCCTGCCCGCGGCCTATCTGACCGAGGGGATGGTGGTGCGGTGGGACGCGCAATTTGTCTGGGTGCTGGCCTATCTGGTGATCGGCAATTCCATCCTCGCCATCAGCCTGTTGCTGGCCATGATCCGCGCCGGGGAAGTCGCCCGCGTTTCGGCGCTGTTCTATCTGGTTCCGGCCTTGTCGGCCCTCTTCGCCTGGCCATTGCTGGGCGAGGCGATGCCACCGCTTGCTTGGGCTGGAATGGCTTTGGCTGGCATGGGCGTGGCCATGGTCAGCCGCAAGGCCTGATCACCACCCGCCCGCGTTGCCAGGCTGGATCACGCCAGCGCCTTCTTCGCCATCTTCACCCAGCCAGACCACCCGATTGCCTGTCAGCGCCACCGCAAAGCAGGTTTCCGCCGCATCGCCATAATCAAAGCACATCCGGTCGCCCTTGATCGCCCAGTTTCCGGTGTAATCGGCGGCGCGGATGGTGCCATCGGCTGCATAAAACTCGGCATACCCCCCCGAGGCCATCATGTTCCCCGCCACGGTATTGCCAACCAGCGCCTTGCGTATGGCATCGGCCTTGACCGGCGTCTCCGCAAAGGCCGGGCCAGACACCAGCATCAGGCACAGAATGAAACGCAAAGTCATCTCGCACCCCCAGCGGCTGCGTGCAGCGTCACCGTTCTGATCACAAGGGTCAAGGGCCTACAGATCTGACGGCACGGCAAGCTGCAGGTGCCGGGCCAGAACCGCCAACGGGGCGCGAGCGTCCGACCAATCCGCGCTGCGGCTGGCAAAAAGGGTGGCCTGACTTTTATGGATGACCGAGTCTGACAGAATTTTCAGATGGTTCGCCCGCAACGTTTCACCTGTCGACGTGATATCGGCAATCGCCTCGGCGGTCAGGTTCTTGACCGTGCCCTCGGTGGCGCCCTGACTGTCCACCAGTTGATAATCCGCCACGCCGTTGGCTGTCAGGAAATCGCGGACAAGCCGGTGGTATTTGGTGGCAATCCGCAGCCGAAAACCATGCGCCGCCCGAAAGGCCGCCGCCGCCGCATCCAGATCATCCAGCGTATCCACGTCGATCCAGACCGCTGGCACCGCGATGATCAGATCGGCATGGCCAAAGCCCAAAGGGGCCAGTTCCGCCACCTGCAGCGACCAGTCAGCCAGTTTGTCACGCACCAGATCAGATCCGGTGACGCCCAGATGAATGCGACCCGCAGCCAATTCACGCGGGATTTCCCCAGCCGACAGCATCACCAGTTCCACGCCATCAACGCCATCGACAGCACCGGAATACTCCCGCTCGGCCCCGGTCTGGCGCATGGTCACACCACGCGCACCAAACCAGTCGAAGGTTTTCTCCATCAAGCGCCCCTTGGACGGCACCCCGATTTTCAACATCAGCCTATCCCCCGCAATGCCGCCACCAGATGCGGGCGGATCACGCCGCCCACCGCCGGAATGGATCTGCCATGCCCCAGAACGGCGGTCAGCGCATCATACCGCCCCCCCGAGGCCACCGGCGGCAAATCACCCGGCGCGTGGAACGAGAACACAAAGCCGTCGTAATACTCCATCGAGGTGCGGCCAAGGCTGGCCTCGAACGCCAGCGTGTCAACGGCAATGCCGCGTCCCGTCAGCGCCTCCAGCCGGGCCGCGAACCGATCCACGGCGGGGGCAATCGCGGGCAACATCGGGGTGATGCCGCGCAGATGCAGCAGCGCCGCCTGCGCCGGGGCTTGCAGCGACAACAGGTCATACAGAAGCGCGGCTTCGGTCGCCTTGATCGGGGCGGCGGCCGCGTCCTCGATCAAGGCGGCGGCGCGGGTCGCAATATCTTCAGGCGCGCGCATGCCGATGAACGTGCCTGCCGCCGCCATCAAAGCCTGTGGCGACCCTGCGGCCAGCCGCTCCAACAACTGCGCGCGGGCGACAGGCACCGGAGCACGGCCCGCAAACCGGTCCAACAGGGCACGAAAGCGTTTGGGCCGCCAGATATGGCGCAACAGCGCGGCCTTGCGGCGCGGCGTGGTGTCCAGGCCCCGGACAGCGGCCATCAGAATACCGATGTCGCCCGTGACGGCGCGCAGGCCAAGGCCCGCCAACATCTGCAAGAACAGCGCAAACACTTCGGCATCGGCGGCCTCGGGGGCGTGGCGGTCAAACACCTCGAACCCCACTTGCAAGTATTCAGACGCCCGATTGCCCAGGTGATCCTGTTTGCGAAAAACCTCGCCCAGATAGCAATAGCGCGCGGGGTCGGCCCCATGCGCCATATGCGCCTGCACGACAGGCACCGTAAAATCGGGCCGCAGCATCATCTCGCCCTGCAGCGGGTCGGTGGTGGTGTAGGCGCGCGCGCGAATATCCTCGCCGTACAGATCCAGAAGGGTTTCTGCGGGCAACAGCAGATCGGCCTCAACCGGCAGCGCCCCTGCGGCCTGGAAGGCCGCGAACAGGCGTTCGGCCTCGGCGCGGATGGCCGGTTTCCGGGTCATCGCGCCAGCATCCGCTGGACTGCGGCGACAAGATCCGCGCGGGGCACTTCGACTTGTGCCGGACGGTCTTTCCATTCCTCCAGCGTCGCATTCTGCGCAATCTGCGCGCCAAGGATCAGGTCTTTGAGGATAACCCTGTCTTCGGCGGCCTCATTGCCACCCTGGATGATCGCAATCGGGCTTTGGCGTTTGTCGGCGTATTTCAACTGGTTGCCAAAGCTCTTGGGGTTGCCCAGATAGACCTCGGCGCGGATACCTGCGGTGCGAAGTTCGGCCACCATGCCCATGTAATCGGCCATCCGGTCGCGGTCCATCACAGTCACCACGACAGGACCAGCCGCGTCAGCAGCACCGCGTCCCTTGGCCTTCAGCGCCGCCAAAAGCCGGTCTACCCCGATGGAAACGCCCGTCGCAGGCACGGCTTGCCCGGTAAACCGCTTGACCAGATCGTCATAGCGACCACCGCCCGCAACAGAGCCAAACTGCCGCTTGCGACCCTTTTCGTCAAGGATTTCAAAGGTAAGTTCGGCTTCGTAAACAGGGCCGGTGTAGTAGCCAAGACCGCGCACGACCGAAGGGTCGATGACAATGCGGTCGGGGCCGTAGCCTTGGGCCTCCAGCAGGGCAGCGATCTGCTCCAACTCTTTCACGCCTTCTTCGCCAATAGCCGATGCGCCGCACAGCGATCTGAGAAATGTGGTCGTTATAGAGTTGGATGCACCTTTGGCCGACATGAATGATACTATTTTGTCTGCCTGCTCCTCGGACAGCCCCGCGCCCTTGGTGAAATCGCCGCTGTCATCCTTGCGGCCCGCACCCAGCAGGGCGCGCACGCCGTCTTCGCCAAGGCGATCAAACTTGTCGATAGCCCGCAGCACTATGCCGCGCTCATCCGCGAATTTTTCGGGATTGGCCGGGTCCAGAACGCCTGCGACTTCCATCACGCCGTTCAGGACCTTGCGGTTGTTCACCTTGATCACATAATCGCCGCGCTCAATCCCAGCCGCCTCCAGCGCATCGGACAGCATCGCGCAAATCTCGGCATCCGCCGCCACACTCGCAGCACCAACCGTATCGGCATCACATTGATAAAACTGGCGAAACCGGCCTGGTCCCGGCTTTTCGTTGCGCCAGACCGGGCCCATCGCATAGCGGCGGTAAGGCGACGGCAGGTCGTTGCGATACTGCGCGGCCACGCGGGCCAAGGGGGCGGTCAGGTCATAGCGCAGGGCCAGCCAATCGGCGTCTTCATCCTGCCAGCCAAAGACACCCTCATTCGGGCGGTCCACGTCTGGCAGGAACTTGCCCAGAGCCTCAACGGTTTCCACCGCCGATGTCTCAAGCGGGTCAAATCCATAGCGGTGATAAACCTCGGCGATCTTGTCCAGCATTGCCTTGCGGTTCGTCACGTCGGCGCCGAAATAATCACGGAACCCTTTCGGGGTTTCGGCGCGCGGGCGGCGTGCGGGTTTGTCTTGTGCCATGGCCTTCGCCCCTTCGCTTTTTCTCGTCGCCCGTGTAACGGATGGGGGGCGGGGCGGCAAGCGCATGTGGGGGGCTTTGATGGACCGGATGGACGGGTTGGAAGAGCGCGTTGCGCATCTGATGCGGGCGGTCGAGGATTTGTCCGACGTGGTGGCGCGGCAATCCAAGGATCTGGACCGGCTGCTGCGGCTGACGCAGATGCTGGCAGAACGTGAGGCGGGACGCGAAAGTGATGGCGCGGGGGGCATTCCCCTGGCCGATCAAAAGCCGCCGCATTGGTAAGGTTCGGCACTGATCTGACCGGGCTGGCGATCACGCTGGCGATTGGGGCTGTCGGTGGGGTCCTTGCGGCGGCGGCGCATTTGCCGCTGGGCTATCTGCTGGGGTCGCTGGTCAGTGTCGGTGTCATCGCAACGGTGGGGTGGCATCCCTTGGGCCATGCAATCACTCTGCCGGCACGCCTGCGGTTTTCCTTTGTGCCGGTGATTGGCGTGGCCATTGGCGGCGCGTTTACCCCGCAGGTGGCGGGGCAGGCTTTGGACTGGGGACCAAGCCTGCTGGCGCTGTGCCTGTTCGTGCCGCTGGCGCATGCGGTGGGCTATGCGATTTTTCGGCGCGGCGGACTGGCGCCGCGCGAGGCGTTCTTTGGGGCGGTGCCGGGCGGCTTGATAGAGTCCGTGCAATTGGGGGAGGAGGCAGGGGCAGATGTGCGGCTGCTGACAGTTCTGCAATTTTTGCGGCTGATCGGCACGATTGTGGCCATCCCCCTGCTGTTCTGGGCAATGACCGGACATGCGGTGGGGTCTGCCGCGGGGGCCACCATGGCGGGAGGCGCCTTGGGCCTGCAAGACGCAGTGGTCCTGGCCTTGGGCGGGCTGGCGGGAGTGGCCATGGCGCGCGCCCTGCGATTGCCGGGCTGGATCATCACCGGACCCTTGACCGCCTCGGCCCTGATGCATGGGTTTGACATCGTACAGGGGGTGCCGCCGGGTTGGCTTGTGGCGCTGACGCAGGTGGTGCTGGGCACAGGGCTTGGCGCACGGTTCGCCGGCACCGAGACGCGGATCTTGCGGCAGGCGGCGGCTTTGGCCCTTGTCAATGGCGCGGCGGCGCTGCTGCTGGCGCTTGGATTTGCACTGACCTTGCACGCGCTGGTCGGAGAGCCGGTGGCAGCCGTCTTTCTGGCCTTTGCACCGGGGGGGCTGGCAGAAATGAGCCTGATCGCCCTAAGCCTGAAGCTGAGCGCAATTTATGTCACAGCCCATCATGTTCTGCGCATTGTATTGGCCGTCAGCTTTGCCAAACTTGGCGCGCGGCATTTGGCATGACCCGGATTTCCCCCTTGGATGTGCCAAAGCAAGGGGCGCTCGCGCCCCCTCTTGGCTGCGCCAATTCACCCCCGAGGATATTTGCACACAGAGGATGACCAAAGGGGTCAGCCCATCCTCTGTGCCAAAATATCCCCCCCGGAGGGTTCCACAGCGCGGCAAAGCCGAAGGTTCAGACCTCTTCGACCATGACCACGCCTTGCATCGCCTTGATCGCGCCCTTGATTTGTGGGGTGATCGGGTAGGGTTGCGGCAGGGTCAGATCAATCTCGCGGCCCTGATCATCGGCCACGCACAGGGTGATTTGTGCGCGGTTGCGGCCTTCGACGCGCGCCAGCAGCAGGGCGATAGAACTGGCGGCAGAGGCTGCGTTCAGGTGGATACGCAGGGCCTGCGCTCCGGCCTGATCAGCGACGGCGTCAATCGGCTGCACCCCATTGGCCAGCAGTTTCAGCGTATCGCCTTCCAACTCGGCCTTGACCGTCAGCACAACGTTCTTGCCGGGCTCCAGATAATCCCGAGCGGCGTCCAGCGCGTCCGAAAACAGCGTCACCTCATACAGCCCGGTCGGGTCTGACAGTTGCACAAAGGCAAAGCGGTTGCCTTTGGCCGATTTGCGTTCCTGCTTGGAGGACACCGCACCGGCCAGCTTGGCAATCAGCGGGCCGCGCTCGGCCAGCGCTGTCACTTCGGTCAACGTCTTTACATCACGGCGCTTCAGGGCGGACATGTAGTCGTCAAGCGGATGGCCGGACAGGTAGAAGCCAATCGCCAGATGTTCCTGTGTCAGTCGCTCTACCGGCTGCCAATCGTCGCGGAACGGCATGCGTGGTTCGGGGATATCGGCTCCGGCCTCACCGAACAGCGAAACCTGGTTGGACGATTTCGCTTCGTGAATGGCGGCGGAATAGGCGACAAGTGGGTCAAGCGCTTCGAACACGCGGGCACGGTTGGGGTCCAGCACATCGAACGCCCCGGCACGGGCAAGCATTTCCAGCGGGCGCTTGCCGACACGTTTCAGATCCACCCGGCGGGCCAGATCGAACAGGGTGGCAAAGCGCTTGTCGCCACGCGCTGCGACGATCAGTTGCATGGCATCCGCTCCCACGCCCTTCGATGCGCCCAGCGCGTAGACCACGGACCCGTCC
>CAZCFC010000094.1:0-10162 GCA_964497815.1 uncultured Cypionkella sp. | reverse complement strand
ATGATGGTGGCGAACACACGCATGCGGCTCCATCGCTTTCAACGGTTAGAGGGCGATGGGCCGCAAGTTCGGTCATGATGGTGGCGAACACACGCATGCGGCTCCATCGCTTTCAACGGTTAGAGGGCGTCTTCGGCGGACCACAGTCCCGTGGCGCATGCTTCTACATCAACCCATTGCGCTGTATGAAGATTATCCCGCTCAACTCCCGCCAGTCATCGACCCTGGGCTTGCAACGGGACTTCGGAAAGCATGACCTCAACCGTTTAACCTGCGCCTCGGACAGCCGGTACAAATCTCTCGTGATCCCCCCACTTTGGGAGCATGAATCACGCAGAGAGCCATCGCCCAAGCAGACTTATAGGTCCTGACCCTATTCTGCCTGCGACAAATATTCATTCGTAAACCAGTCTGACAGATCGGGCATGACGCCAAGTGGTTTGCCATCTGGCCCCCGCAGGATGCCAGCCTTGAACAGAAAGCGGTTGAAGTTGGCGAACATGGCGTCGTCGATCAGGCCCACGGGTTCACCGGGGTCTTGCAGGTAGCCACCGTCAACCAAGGCCGTCATCGAGGCGTGCACCAGATCGGGGTTTGTCAGCATGCCCGAGGTTTCGGCGATCAATATCTTTGCGGCCTCTTGGGGGTTGTTGGCGGCAAAAGCATAGCCTCGCTGCGCGGCCTGCACAAAAGCGCGGGCGGTGTCGGGGTTTTGCGCAAGCCAGGTGCCATTGGCTCCGAGAAATGTCGTGTGCTGATCTGGTATCCCATAATCGGCATAGCGGAACGCACGCTGCGAGCGGTTCATCAACGCCGAGTTCACACCTTCCCATGTGCTGACCTCGAGCGTGAAATCAACGCTGCCATTCGCCAGCGCCTCATAGGCTGAGGTGCCAAGCGTGACTGTATCGAAAACACCTTCACCGCCGTCATTGCGGATGATTGTCGAAATCAGCGCGGCTTCCCATGCGCTGCCAAACCCCGCGTAGATCTTGCCGTCCAGATCGGCGGGGCGCTGAATATCATCCCGGTCCCCATCAAAGACCAAGCGTCCGGTTTCATGCTGCACAACTGCCATTACGGCTTTGATATCGGCCCCCGTCGCGCGTTGGCTGTGAAATCCGACAGCACTTAGAACCCCGAATTCCGCGGCACCTGCCGCCACCAATGCGCCCGACGACGTATCGGTGTAAGGCAGAATATCCACATCAAGTCCGGCCTCTGCGAACCAGCCCTGCGATTGCGCCACATAAAGGCCAACGTGGTTTGTGTTGGGCGTCCAATCCAACGCGACGGCAAGCCTTTCCTGCGCGTCCGCAGGCAGAGCCATCATCAGCAAGGCAGCAGCTGTCAGATATTTCATGAGGTTCTCCGGGTTGGTTAAGCAGGATTTCAAGCAACTGTGCTTCAATTGCATGGGCTTCGGCGCTGGTGGGGTGTTCCATGCGGGGGCGCGCAGCGGGTACATGCACTTCGGCGATCACACGGGCCGGGCGGCGCGACAGGACATAGATGCGATCTGAAAGCGCCACAGCCTCGCGGACATCATGGGTAACCAACAAGGTTGCCCAGCGGGCTGTGCACCAGCGCCTTTCGAACCAAGCCTGCATGTGGGTCCGGGTCAGCGCGTCCAACGCACCGAAAGGTTCATCCAAAAGCTGAACCGGACGGTTCTGCGCAATGGTCCGCAAGAAGGCCGCGCGTTGGCGCATCCCACCCGACAACTGGGCGGGATAATGGCGGGCAAAGCCTTCAAGACCGAACTCTGCCAACAGCGGCGTGACCCGCGCGCGCGCATCTTTCCGTTGGATTCCTTGTACCTCAAGCCCCAGAGTCAAGTTGTCGATGATCCGCCGCCACGGCATCAGCGCATCGCGCTGCGGCATGAAGCCAAAGCCGTGTTGGTTTGTCATCAGTGGCGCCCCGTTGTAGGTGATCGTGCCGCTGTCCTGCTGTACCGCGCCGGTCAGCAGGCGAAAAATGGTTGATTTGCCTGCACCTGACGGGCCAAGGATCGATACGAATTCGTCCCGGCCCAGATGCATTGAAATATCATCCAATATGGCCGTGCCCCCCAGCGTGACACTGACATTTTCAATGCGCAGAACGGTCATTGGCTGCCACCCGAGTCGCGCCAGCGCAGCACCACCCCCTGTAACAGGGCGGTGACGCCAAACAGCATCAGGGTCAGTGCAGAACTGATCGCCACAGCCGCCAGCACAAGATCGGGGCGAAAGCTGTTCTTGGCGTTCAGGATCACGATACCCAGTCCGGCACGCGCGCCGACATACTCTGCGAAAATCGCTGCGACGACCGCATAGGTGATCGAAATGCGCAGGCCAGCACAGAAATGGGGCATCGCGGACGGAACCCGTGCGCTGCGAAATATCTGGCCGCGCGTGGCACCCATCGACCGCAGCAGATCCTCAATTTCGGTGTCGGTGGCGGCGTAGCCATCCACAAGGGCGACCAGCATCGGAAAGAAGGTCACAAGCGCCACCAGAAGAACTTTGGGTGCAAGGTCGAACCCGAACCACAACACGACCAAGGGCGCGATGGCGACAAGCGGCAACGTCTGGCTGACCACAAAGATCGGGAACAGCGCACGGCGCAGGCGCGGCATGAAATCCAGCACCACCGACAGACCGAAGGCCACGGCAAGTGACAAGACGAACCCCGAAAATGTGGCTTTAAGCGTCG
This sequence comes from uncultured Cypionkella sp., assembly GCA_964497815.1. Classification (GTDB taxonomy): domain Bacteria; phylum Pseudomonadota; class Alphaproteobacteria; order Rhodobacterales; family Rhodobacteraceae; genus Cypionkella. The sequence continues at coordinate 7,462 of CAZCFC010000094.1, read as the reverse complement.
GCACCGTATTGTCCCACAGCAGGACGCGGTTCAGCACAATCTGATCCAGCACCCGTGAAGGTGCAGGCAGCATCAGCGGGGAAATTCCCGACAGGCGGACATAGATTTCCCAGATCAAAAAGGCGCTGACCACGCTCAGGACGGCAGGAATGCCATGGGCCAGACCTCTGCCGGGACGGCGAGGCGTATCAGACTGCATCGGATCAGCGCTTGGACGGGCTGTTGGCCGAGACCGTCAGGTCAATCGTGACATGGCCGTTCGGTGGCCCGAATTGGCAAAACGCCTGCTGGATCGTGGCAAAAACCGGACCTGCATCACCCGTCAGCCGCGTGCAGAAATTCTTCGAGCGATCAAAGGTGCCACTTTGCTTCAGGAAATCGATACAGCCCATGATTTCGGCCATATGATCGCCCGCCCCCAACACATAAAGCGAGAATTGCGCATCTGCCGCCTGTCCTTTTTCGGGGGTTGCGGCGATTTCTGTCAGGGCGTTCTTCTGACGCACGCCTAGCGGCTCTGCAGGGTTGGCCAAAGCGCCGGACTGGCAGATGGGATCATCCGGTTCGCCGGGGCAACCGCGTGAAAGGGTGGCGCGCAAGACGACATGATGGCGCGAGGATGCCGCCGCCACGTAAAGATCACGAAGCGCTGGGAAAAGCACTTCGGGCGGACCAACGACAAGGGTAGAGATGTCATCCGTTTCTATCCGCAACTTGTCGCGCCACGGATCGAGTGCGCCAAGTGCTGACAAGATCACGTCAACAAATCCATCGGTCATTGGGTAAAGCGAAACTTGCGCGCCTGCAAACATCATTGTCCTCCTTGCTACGCTGGCATTATCCAGATCAGCTTTGAGGGTCCGTGGGCGTGCGCCCCCGTCTCAGCCCCGGCATTACGGGGCACCCCTGTGGTACGCAATGGGTGGCAGAGAAACCAACAGGATGCAAGTCAAACACGAAAAGTGCGCTGCATATTTGTTTTGACAGGTTCGGGCAGTCATGCTCAGCCAATCGCGTTTCCAACTATCCCCCGCCCCCCCACCTTGGCGTCCGTTTCGTCGCTTTTGCGCAGCGCGATCCCCTAAGATGGACATGGCGTCCGGCAGATCCGCCCGATGCTGCGGATCAGATGCGGCACATTCACGGTCGGCTTTGCGCCCCGCAAGTTGCCGACCTTTGCCATCAGGTGTTCGGCCAGCAGCCGCCAGCAAGCAAGTTCTGGACGCATGGCTGTTTGGGCCGACACTGTTTGCGATACGCAGACAAAGTGATGCGTGTTCCAGTGAACTGACATATACGTGCGAATTACGCCAAAAGGATAACGTTTCACGCCATCTGTCGGGAACCGATGGTTGTCGCGTCCAGAATGGAATTATCGGTGATTTGCCAAGCGGGTGACCCAAACATGCATACACGCAGCTACAAAGTCTCTCAATTTCTGGCGCAGGCCTGCAGGACCCTTGGGATCGGGCCGGTGCGGGTGCTTGCCCGGGCGGGCCTGCCGGCCGATTACCTGACGCATGAAGGGCGCGGTCTGGATGCTGTTGGTTGGTATGCGGTGCTGGAGGCACTGGTCACCGAAGCTGGCAGCCCGGATCGCGCGATGGAGCTTGGGCGCGCGCTGGCCGCAGGGCCACTTCACCCCGCACTGATCGCCTTTTCGGCAAGCCCGGATATCCGGACCGGTCTGCAAAGGATGGCCCTTTTCAAGCCGCTGATTGCACCTGTGGCCCTTGGGATCCGCGAGCGTGGCGGGATGCTTTCTGTCACGTTGACCACGTCAGAAGACACCGATGGTCTGCCCGCTTCGGTTGTCGTCATGGAACTATCGTACATACTTGCGCTTTTGCGCATGTTTGTCTCGGAACACATCAAACCGCAATCGGTGACCCTTCCCGCCAACACCCAAGTGACCGACGCCTTCCGGCGTTTCGTGGGGTGCAATATCCTTCACGGCGACCAGACCAGCCTTGTGCTTTGTGCTGCGGATGCGTCGTTGCCCATAATCTCGGCAGACACCGCTGTTTACCGCGCCGTCGAGCAAGAGCTTATGGCACGCCTGAAGTTGCTTTCCGGTACAGGCGGCATGGCAGACCGTGTCAGCCGCGAGATCCGCGACACCCTGCCGTCGGGGCGCGTGTCGGCCAAGGCCGTGGCCAGCCGTTTGCGGGTCAGCACGCGCAGTCTGCAACGCAAGCTGAAGGAAGAGGGCACATCGTTTCAGACCATCCTTGATGAGACCCGTGCGGCCTTGGCGTTGGTCTATCTGCGCGACCACAAGCTTAGCACGGCAGAAACCAGCTTTCTGCTGGCCTTCCGCGATCCGAATTCCTTCTATCGCGCCTTCAGCGACTGGACCGGCATGACCCCGGCCGAAGCGCGCATCGCACCCATGGCCTGATTGGCGCGATCCGTTGGTGTCCTGGCGCTATCCGCGATTGCAGGAAAGTCCGCGAAAGACCACCTCTGATCCATCATAAGCAACTTCAGAGGCAGCACCATGACACAGACGATCTTCATAACCGGCGCATCCAGCGGCATCGGCAAAGCAACGGCCCTGTACTTTCACAACAAGGGCTGGAATGTCGTGGCCACCCTGCGCGATCCGGCGCAGGCGGGCGATCTTGCGGCTTTGCCACGGGTGCTGGTCACCCGGCTGGATGTCATGGACGGGGCTTCCATCACGGCGGCGGTCGATGCGGCCAATAGGCGGTTTGGTGGCATTGACGTGCTGTTGAACAATGCGGGCTACGGTGCCTATGGCCCGCTGGAAGCCTTCGACATGGAAGGAATCCGACGCCAGTTCGACACGAACGTGATCGGCCTTCTGGAGGTGACCAAAGCGGTCCTTCCTTGCATGCGTGCGCAGGGCCATGGCGTCATCGTCAACATCTCATCTATCGGAGGGCGCATGACCTTTCCGCTTGGTACGTTGTACCACGGCACGAAATTCGCAGTTGAGGGCCTGTCCGAAGCTTTGCATTATGAACTTGAACCCTTGGGCATCCGGGTCAAGATCGTGGAACCCGGGATGATCGCCACCGATTTCAGCGGGCGTTCATTTGATTTTCGCCAGACACCTGACGTGACCGCATATCAGCCCGTGGTGGACAAACTCTTTGCCGTTCTGGGCAGCCCGGAAATGGCCGCAACAGCCTCGGCACCGTCGGTCGTAAGCGAGGTGATCTGGACTGCTGCCACTGACGGCACACCCCAATTGCGTTACACTGCCGGAGCGGACGCGGCCGCATTCATGGCGGCGCGATCTGCGCAAGATGATGCGACTTTCATCGGTGGCATCAAGGCACAGTTCGGCTTGGATCGGTGATCTTGTCGTCGGCTTTGACGACGCTTTGACACTTTGTGCAGGCACTGATCTGTGCCAAGCCCGCCCGGCGTGAAATGCATCGGGCGGCGGACTATGGCGCACAGTCAGCGCCACAGACGGTTCCGCGCCACACAGGCCGACGTGGACGGTTAAGAACCGACGCAGGTACGCAGCGCCTGCGTCACCAACCCGCGAAGGCAGAAGAGGCCGTTTTGTCGATCTGGCCCAACGTCAGATCAAGAAATACCTCGTCCAGAATGCGCAACGCTTTCTGGATTTCAAGGACCGTGATGGTCAGGGGCGGGGTAAGTTCCAGCACGTTCGAGGACGGTCCGACACAATAAACCACGACCCGGCGGGTATGGGCGTGGAACATCACTCCGGCGGTGGCTGCCGCATCGCTTTGCAGCGGCGTCGCCGCGCCTTGGATTTCCACGCCAATGGCAAGGCCGCGACCGCGCACTGCGGTGATGCAAGGGTGTCTCGACATCAGATCCTGCAGACCCGCCATCAGGATCTGGCCTTTGCGGGCAGCGGCCTCAGGCAGGGATTCGGCGGCGAGTGTGTCCAGCACTGCAAGGCCTGCTGCGGCGCAAATCGGGTTGCCGTGCAGGGTCTGCATTGCAAAGGCCGTGGCAGAATCCATCACCCATTGCGGCCCGATCACTGCCGACAAAGGCAAGCCTCCGCCAAGGCCCTTGCCCAAGACCAGAATATCGGGTCGGAAACCCTCATGCTCATAGGCATGCAGTCGCCCGGTGCGCCCAAGTCCGACCTTCACTTCGTCGCAAATTGTCAGGATGCCGTGGCTGCGGCACAGCGCGTCCAACCGGGCCAGAAAGCCCTGTGGCGGAACGACAAGGCCGCCATCCGACAGGATTGGTTCAAAAATGCATGCGGCGATTGTGGTTGGGCTGACCTTGTCAAAATGCTGTTCCAGTTGGGCAAGCACCGTGTCAGCATCCGGACCCATAGGATCGGCACCGGGGTAAGGAAGTTGGATCAGGCCGGCCGCCTTTTCGGACGCTAAAGTCGGGTGGCCAGATACGGCCATCGAACCGATGGTGCAGCCGTGATAGGCCCCGGCAAAACTGATGATGCCCTGCCGTCCAGTTGCGTGTCGAACCGCGCGAAGGGCAGCCTCGTTCGCATCCGATCCAGAATGGCCAAGCCAGACCCTTTGCGGCTGATCTGATGGGAAAAGTGCAATCAGGCGTTCAGCAAGCGCAGTCGCAGGGCCATTGGCAGACGACAGAACCGAGGCCCCCGCAGGGTCAGCGACGGCGGCACTGACCGCGGCAACCAGTGCAGGGTGGCCGTAGCCAAGGCTGGCCGCTCCCCAGGCGGCCGAAAGGTCGATCAATTCGCGCCCATCCTCAGTGCGCAGAAGCGCACCTTTGCCACCAACCACCGCTTGGGGAAAGAAACGCAGTTTCTGCAAACCTGACATCGCCGCCGTGTCGCGGGCGTAAAGGTCGCTCATGCCTTTGCATCCGTTGCCAGACGCAGGCAAAGTTCCAGCCGCTCGGCCCATTCGGCAACGCCTTGGGCCGATGCAATCAGGTCGTGGCGCACCTCGATCAGCAGGGCGGGCAGGCCACGCGCATCGCCATGAACCGGCACGGTGTAATCGTCATGGTCAATCCTGTAGGGTTCATTGTCGCCGATAACCAAACCCGATTGTTGTTCAAGCGCATGGATCATGCGGCCTGCAAAGCCGGTTGCCCCGGCATAGAGAATGCCCGCATGCCATGGCCGCGCCACCCCCTTGTAGATGGGCGTATAGCTGTGGACACCCACGACAAGGGTACGCTTTCCAGCCGCCTGACGAAGATCAAGCCGGCGGCTGACAGCTGTCTGAAACGGATGAAACAGCACTTTCAGACGTTCGTCCCGTTCGGCAGGCTCAAGGTTGCAGTTGCCGGGAATGACGGTGGTCTCGCTGACTTCGGGCATCAGGGAGGGGTTGTCCAACGGTCGGTTGCAGTCAACCACCAGCCGCGAATAGCTGGTGTGAAACAGGGCTGCATCCAGACGGGCCGACAGGTCGCGCGCCAAAGCCAGCGCGCCAATGTCCCAGCCGATATGACGCAAGCGTTCGGGTTTGGGCAGGCCCAGATGGTTCAGCCGGCGCGGAATCCGGGGCAAGGCGTGTTCGCAAAGCAAAAGCACATCAGACGCGCCGTCCGGGTTGATGGCGCCATAAGGCGGTGGCTCGTCCAGATCGAGGAGCGGCGCAGGCGCGGTCTTGGCTTGTTTCAGCATCAGTAGACCTTGGCATAGCGGCGGCAGAGGGCGGCATCATCCAGTCCGGTGACGATCTCAAGCTCTTTCTGGCGCATGCCGTGCCAGCAGGCGAGGAACGTCTGCGACATCCAGCTGCAAACCACCTTGTCTGCCGCAAGCGCGGTCAGCGCCTCGGGCAGGCTGGTCGGCAGGCGGCGGATGCCAAGCCGGGCACGGTCGTCGGCGGTCATCTCTTCGGGATCGCCCTTGATGATCGGCGGAGTTTCAAGGCCTGCCTTCACCCCTTCAATCCCAGCACGGATCAGCATGGCCAGTGACAAATGCGGGCTGGCGGTGGCATCGGCGGCGCGGAACTCCATGTTGAAGGCGCGCGACGGGTCGTAACCGGGCTGCTCTGAGGTCGGGCAGATCCGAAGCGTCGCCTCCCGGTCCTTTTCGCCCAGCGTGGTCCAGGACGCCGACCAATTGTGCGGTTTCAGCCGCTGATAGGACACCGCACTGGGCGCAGCCAGCGCCGTCAGCGCCGCCATGTGGCGCACGATCCCGGCGGCAAAGGCCCCGGCCTGCCGCGACAACCGTCCCGGCCGGGTGGCGTCGAAAGTCACCGGATTGCCCTGAAGGTCTGTCAAAGACAGGTGGATATGCACGCCATTGCCGACGCCGTTCGGGTCGGTCTTGGGGCAGAAACTGGCTTGCCAGCCCATGCTTGCCACAAGTTCGCGGGTGATTTCCCGAATGGTGACGGCGCGATCAGCCGCCTGCAAGGCACCCGCAGGCCCGCAGACGATCTCAAACTGATCCTGACCGTATTCTGGCAGGAAACATTCCGGTGCACAGCCCGCCTCGGCCAGCGCCGCCATTAGCATCGGCCCCAAGGGATCGGCCCGCCGCTGCGCCGACAGCGCAAAGGATGGTGCCACGGGCCAGTTGGCACCCAGAACCTGAAACTCTTGCTCAAAGGCCGACACCACGCGCAGACCCAAAGACTCCAGATCGACGACTGCCGCCTTCAGCATCGACCGAACACAGCCTTCCCACGGGGTGCCGTCCAGATTGGTGATGTCGGAATGATAGAAATGCAGCGGCGTGCGCCCGGCGAACCCTTCCACCCGCACCCCGGCCTTGGGGTCGGGGATCAGCCGCAGATCACCGGATGACCCAAAGGGGTTGGGGCTGGCGATCTCATCAAACGGGGTCAGTGACAGGTTCGCGGGCACCCAACCCACGCCCTTGGACAGGGCAGAGGGCAGGTCGGCGGCAGACACCGCGCGGCCCCGCGTGATTGCTGCGATATCGGTGGTGACAAAGGTCACAAGCTCTTGCGGCTTTATCATCTCGCCCTCATGCACCAAGGGCCGCAAGGCGGGCCAATACTGTTTCGGTGTCGGTGATCCAGCAATATCCGCCATAGGCGCGCAGCGCTGCCTCATGGCGTTCGGGGGTGTAGGTGGCGCAGGCATCCTTGACCACGGTCACCAGATAGCCCCGGTCCGCCGCATCACGCACCGCCATGTCAACGCATTGATCGGTGACGATACCGGCGATGATCAGAAAGCGGGTGTTCAGGTTGCGAAGCACATAATCGGCATTGGTCGAGTTGAAGAGCCCTGACGACGTCTTTGGCAGTACCGGCTCATTCTCGGTCGGAGTAAGGGGCGCGATGATGGCCCCTTCGGGTGCGCCTTTCGGTACATGCATGTCTGACAGCTTGTGATCCAGCGAACGGTCACGGCCATCGGCGGTCAGGCTTTCAATGATGGTGTGGCAGACATTCTCGCCCGCGTTGCGGAAGGCGTTCAGGATCTTCACCTGATTTGGGATGACAGTTTCGCGGACGCGCTGCATGAAATAGCTGTCGGCAGGCATCGGGTGGGTCGGGTCCATCAT
>CAZCFC010000093.1:0-10211 GCA_964497815.1 uncultured Cypionkella sp. | reverse complement strand
ACAGGGTGTCTTTCCACGGCTGCTGATCAAACTGGGGGTTCCAGTTTTCATCAAAACACTTGGCACCGAACGAGTTCGACATGGCGGTCAGGAAAGCCATGTTTTCGCCCCAGCCTGCCTTGCCGCGCAGACAGATGCCGTACTGCTCTTTCGACTTGTCGGTCATTGCAGCGGCGGCGGTCTTGATGTCGGCCCAGGTCGGCGCGTCCGGCATGGTCAGGCCAGCGGCATCCATCAGGTCCTTGCGATACATGACCATCGAGGATTCGCCATAGAACGGCGCTGCATACAGATTGCCGTCAACGGTCAGACCACCCGAGATGGCGGGCAGCAAGTCAGCGGCGTCCCATTCCGGCGGCAGATCGTTCAGCGAAACCAGCCAGCCCTGCTTGCCCCAGATCGGCACTTCGTAGGTGCCGATGGTCAACACGTCAAACTGGCCGCCCTTGGTGGCGATGTCGGTGGTGACTTTCTGACGCAGGACGTTCTCTTCCAGCGTGACCCACTCGACTTTGATGTCGGGGTTCTTGGCGTAGAAATCGTCCATCAGCCCTTGCATGCGGATCATGTCGCCGTTGTTCACGGTCGCGACGGTGATCGTGGTTTCTTCGGCGTTGGCAAGACCCGTCAGGGTAAGCAAAGCCGTCGCGCCAAGCAGCGCGCGAAGCGTCATATTCATTGGTATCCTCCCAGATCAGCGATTGAGCATTTCATCGCTTGGTGAATAAATGCTCATACTTGGGCCATATCCGTCAAGCCCCTTTTTCCGCCGCAACTGCAAAGAAAACAGGCGCTCAGCGCATCGCCAAAAGCGCCCGGGCCGTGGGCTCGTCCGTGACCAAGCCGTTGATAATGCGCGAGGTCAGCGCAGCAAAAATTGCGGGCACCTTGGATGCGCCCGCAGCAATGCCAATGGCGGGGCGATCCAGTTTTTGCGTAATCCGCACCCCGCCCGTGCGTGTGTTGGTGCCAACGTCAAGATACATCCCGGCCGAATCAAACACCCAACCGGCCACTTCACCGACGGCACCGGCTGCCTGCATCTCGTCCAGTTCGCGCCGGGTGACGAATCCATCTGCCAAAAGTGGCGCGTCGTTGCTCATCTGCCCCACGCCAACAAAGATCACATCGGCAGTCCGGGCCAGTTCGATCACCTTTTTCACCGGGCCAAGCGCGTGAAAGGCCGCGTTTTCCTGCGGCGTCGGGCTGATCACCGGCACGGGCATCGGGTAATGGGGGGCGCGTACCTTGTCGGCAATCCGCATCACCACATCGAAAAAACTGGCCGAACCGTCAGGAGCGATGTTTCCGATCAGCGACACAAGGCGGTGCTGTTCGGCATCCATCGGGGCCATGGCATCCACCATCCCGCGCATGGCCCGCCCCGTGCCCAGAGCCACCGTCAACGGGCCCGGCATCCGCAAGAACCGCTCCAACTCTGCGGCGGCAGCGGGCGCAATGGCGCGCACTCCGTCGCCACCCGGCCCCAACCCCGGCGCGACCCGACAGCGCGTCATGTTGAAACGCGCCTTGAGGTCGGATTCCAGATCAAGACAGGCCCCGATCGGATGGTTCAGGCGCACATGGATAAGGCCCTCGGCCATCGCCCGGCTGACCAGCCGCTGCGCGCGTTGGCGCGAGACGCCCAGCTCGGATGCGATCTGGTCTTGGGTGACGCCGCCGACATAGTAAAGCCAACCCGCCCGAGCGGCCTCGTCGTTCAGGGTGGGTTCTGGGTCTGTCCGGCTCATGCTTTGTCCTGTAACGCAGGGTCAATCTGAAAGAATTCCACGAAGGATGCAAACCGTCTGTCGGCGCGGGCGTCGTCAGGTTCGTCCAGCACGCGGTCTTTCAGATGGCTGCCTCCGGTGAAACGCCACACCGGCATTCCGGCCGCAAGCGCCGCTCGGACGCCGGTCAGGCTGTCCTCGATCACCAGACAGCGCGCCGGGTCCGCCCCCATTTGCGCAGCGGCATGCAGGAAAAGATCAGGTGCAGGCTTGCCCCGGGCCACCATGGTCGAGGTGAACAGCCGTGGCCCGGCCAGATGCCCAAGCCCGACCATCGCCAGCGATTTCGCCGCCCGCATCGGACTGCTTGACGTGGCAATACAGAATGGCAGCTGCAGCTGCGCCAGCACATCGGCCACATGCGGCATGATCTTCAGGTCTTGTTCAAACTTCGCCAGAAGGCGGGCACGGTACAACTCTTCAAACTCGGGCGGCAAGATCAGGTTGAACTCGCGCCGGATGGTTTCCATCACGGTGGGATAGCTGCGGCCAAGGAAATGGCGGGCTACATAGGTCAGATCAATCTGCACCCCCAATACCGCCAACTCATCAATCAGCATCTGTGCCGAGATGATCTCGCTGTCGATCAGCACGCCGTCACAGTCAAAGATGATCAGATCAAACATCAGAACAACGCCGCCAGCCGCGCCGTATCAATGCCTGGCACGATATGGCCCGGCGGCTTTACCGTGGCCACATCCTCACCCGCGACAATGGCGTTGACAACCGCCTCTTCCACCGCCTGCACGGCGGCCATGTACAACGGGTCAATGTGCTCACCGTTGATTTCGGTCTTGGTGATCAAAGCGCCCGCGTGCTGCGGCATCGGACCGGGGTTCGCGACCGACAGGGCCAGAAAGATGTCACCGGACGAATTGCCCCCCGGCGTGCCGCCCCGGCCAATGCCCAAAGCCGCACGTTTGGCCACCTGGCGCAACGACAGCCCCGACAGTGGCGCATCGGTGATCAGCACGACGATGATTGACCCCATTTCCTTTTGCGGCAGACCCCGGTCGAAGGTTCCCTCGGGCATTGCAGCCCCGACAGCCCGCCCCAGCACCTGAAAATCCGGTCGCCGCCCGTGGTTGGCCTGCACCAGCGCACCCATGGTATAAGGTTGCCCGCCAATCGTGAACACCCGCGACGATGTGCCCGTCCCCGCCTTGAACTGATAGGCAATCATGCCGTTGCCGCCACCGACTGACCCTTCGGCCACCGGGCCAGTGCTGGCCGTATTCAATGCGGCAATGGCGTGGTCCGGCGTTACATGCAGGGCATTGATATCATTCAAAACCCCATCATAGGTTTCGGCCACCACCGGCATCGCCCAACCGTGATCGTGGCGAAAGAAATCGGCGTAATGATCAATCATCCAGCGCGTCGCCCCGTGATGCACCGCCCCGACAGCATGGGTGTTGGTGATGCAGACCGGGCCGATCATATGGCCCGCGTCGTCGATCCAATGCGTCCCGGTCATTTCGCCATTGCCGTTCAGCGCGTAATGGCCCGCCCAGACCGGCACCGGCATCCCGGCATCAGACCGGGGCAGAACAGCCGTGACGCCCGTGCGCATCTTTTGCGCGGGATCGGTCAAGGTGCAGACCCCCACCTTCACGCCGGCCACATCAGTGATGGCGTTCAGTGGCCCGGGTCTGCCGGGAAAGGGCAAGCCCAGATCGCGGGCGCGTGGTTTGGCGGGCATTGGCGTATCCTGCTTGGCTGTGTCCAAGGTCTGCCGCCCCCGGCTGCGCAGATCAAGGGCAAGTTTGCCATTGCCGCAAAATCCACAACCGCTTTAGCCTGCATGCAAGCAAGGGGGCCACTATGACCGGATTGAATTGGAAAACCGCCGAGGACCTGGCGCAGGGCTATCGTGCGGGCGATTTCTGCCCGCCACAGGTGCTGGTCGATTGTCTGGCACAGGCCAAGCGGTTGGAACCGGCACTGAACGCCTTGGTGCTGGTGGACGGCGAGGGGGCCACGGCACAGGCCGAGGCGAGCGCACGGCGACACGCGGCTGGCAAGGCGCTTGGTCCGCTGGACGGTGTGCCTGTGCTGATAAAGGATATTCTGCTGACACGGGGCCAGCCTACGCTGCGTGGATCCTGGAGTGTCGATACAATCGGGCCGTGGCCAGATGACGCGCCCTGCGTTGCCCGACTGCGAGAGGCCGGCGCGGTGCTTTTGGCGCGGACAACCACGCCCGAGATTGGCTGGAAGGGCGTGACCGATTCGCCCCGCCATGGCATCACGCGCAACCCCTGGAACCTTGCGAAGACGCCGGGTGGATCGTCGGGCGGCGCTTCGGCGGCGCTGGCCGCAGGCTATGCGCCCTTGGCCCTGGGCACCGACGGCGGCGGGTCGATCCGCATACCGGCCAGCTTTGCCGGAGTGTATGGCATCAAACCTTCGTTCGGCCGCGTGCCTGCATGGCCATTGTCGCCCTTTGGCACGGTGGCGCATGTGGGACCGATGGCGCGGACGGTCAAGGACGCCGCGTTGATGCTGGAGGTGATCGCGCAAGACGATGGCCGTGACTGGCACGCCCTGCCCCCGCCTGACGCAGGCGAGATGCTGCGGGGTTTGGGCGACGGGCTGAAAGGTCTGCGCGTGGCCTATTCGCCCACCTTGGGCTATGCGCAGGTGGACCCGGACGTCGCCACGGCGGTGCGGCGCGGCGTTGATATGATGGCCGGACTGGGGGCCGAAATCACCGAGGTTGACCCCGGCTTTGACGATCCGGCACAGACGTTTCAAATCCTGTGGTGGACGGGCGCGCGACAGGCTTTGGGGCATCTGCCAGCGCACGAGCGCGCGCGGATGGACCCCGGATTATCGCAGGTTCTGGATCAGGCGGCGGCCTTCACACTGGACGATTACATGGCCGCGCAAAAGGCGCGCGGCGCGTTGGGCATGCAAATGCGGCTGTTCATGCGACGGTTCGATCTGCTGGTCACGCCAACCATGCCAATTGCCGCTTTTGCGGCGGGGCAGCTTGCCCCCGGCCCGGTTGGCCCGCAGTCCTGGGTGAACTGGACGCCGTTCAGCTATCCGTTCAACCTGACACAACAACCCGCTGCCAGCGTGAATTGCGGCTTTACAGGCGATGGCCTGCCGATTGGCCTGCAAATCGTTGGCCGCATGTTCGACGATGCGGGCGTCTTGCGCGCAAGTGCTGCGTTAGAGTCGGCTTTGGACCTGCTGCATCACCGCCCGCCCATGGCCTGCTGATTCTGCTGGCAAAATCAACGTGCAAGCCCAGAATGACAAAGGGTCTGACTGTTGCCAGTCAGACCCTTGGAAAGTCATGGTGAGCCGGACAGGATTCGAACCTGTGACCCGCTGATTAAAAGTCAGCTGCTCTACCAACTGAGCTACCGGCCCACAACTGAGGCGCTGATTAGAAACTTCGACCAATGGGGTCAAGGGCAAAACGTCTGCCTCTGGCAAAAAGCTGCAATGCGGCGTATATGCCGCGTCATGGAACACGCGAAAAACCAAGGCAGCATTGGCTTCATGAAGATGCATGGGGCTGGAAACGATTTTGTCATCATCGACTCGCGGGGGCGCGATGCGGTGGTATCGGAAGCTTTGGCGCGTGCCTTGGGCGACCGCAATCGTGGCGTAGGCTTTGATCAGCTGGCCGAGATTCGCAGTTCGGACACCGCTGATTTTGCGCTGGATTTCTGGAACAGCGATGGCAGCCGGGCGGGGGCCTGCGGAAATGCGACGCGCTGTGTCTGCGATTATGTCATGCGCGGGACCGGGCGCGATGCCGTGACCCTGATCACGGCACGCGGGGCATTGCGGGCGGTGCGGGGGCCGGATGGCCGGGTTTCGGTGAACATGGGGCATCCGCAGCGTGACTGGCGCGAGGTGCCGTTGTCGCGCGCTGTGGATCCGCTGCATCTGCCGTTGCCGGGCGATCCGGTGGCCTTGGGCATGGGCAACCCGCATTGCGTGTTCTTTGTGCCGGACGTCGAGGCGGTGGACTTGCACAGCGTTGGTCCGGCGCTGGAGCATAACCCGCTGTATCCGCAACGGACAAATGTGGAATTTGCCTCGGTGACGGGCACCGATCATCTGCGCATGCGGGTGTGGGAGCGTGGGGCGGGTGTCACGCTGGCCTGTGGCTCTGGCACCTGTGCCACGGCGGTTGCGGCGCATTTGCGCGGGCTGACCGGTCGGCGTGTCGTTGTCGATGTCGATGGCGGCGTGCTGGAGGTGGACTGGCGCGACGATGGTGTCTGGCTGACCGGCCCGGTCGCGCATGTGTTTGACGGCGTATTGACGCCTGCATTTCTGGCGACGCTATGACAGCGCCTGTCTTTGCAACGCTGGGCTGCCGCCTGAATGCCTATGAAACCGAGGCGATGAAGGAATTGGCCGCCGCTGCCGGCATCGAAGGCGCGGTGGTGGTGAACACCTGTGCCGTGACCGCCGAGGCCGTGCGCAAGGCCAAGCAGGAAATTCGTCGTCTGGCCCGCGAGAACCCCGGCGCACAGATCATCGTCACGGGCTGTGCGGCGCAGACCGAACCCGAGACGTTCGCGGCAATGGCCGAGGTGACCAAGGTCATCGGCAACACGGAAAAGATGCAGGCCGAAACGTGGAATTCGCTGCGCGCGCCGGATCTGATCGGCGTCACCGAACGGGTTCAGGTGGACGACATCATGTCGGTCAAGGAAACCGCCGGCCATCTGATCGACGGCTTTGGCCGCCACCGCGCCTATGTGCAGGTACAAAACGGCTGTGATCACCGCTGTACGTTCTGCATCATTCCGTTCGGGCGCGGGAATTCTCGCAGCGTTCCTGCGGGCGTTGTGGTTGAACAGATCAAGCGGCTGGTGGACAAGGGCTTTCACGAGGTGGTGCTGACCGGAGTCGATCTGACCTCATGGGGGGCTGATCTGCCCGCCACGCCCCGGCTGGGTGATCTGGTGATGCGCATTCTGCGGCTGGTGCCCGATCTGGCGCGGCTGCGCATCTCGTCTATCGACAGCATCGAGGCGGATGACGCGCTGATGGGTGCGATTGCCACCGAATCCCGGCTGATGCCGCATCTGCACCTTTCCCTGCAGGCGGGCGACGACATGATCCTGAAACGCATGAAGCGCCGTCATTTGCGCGATGACGCGATTCGGTTCTGTGAGGACGCTGTCAGGCTGCGCCCCGATATGGTGTTCGGTGCCGACATCATCGCAGGGTTTCCAACCGAAACCGAAGAGATGTTTCAGCAATCCCTGCAATTGGTTCACGACTGCGGCCTGACCTTTCTGCACGTCTTCCCGTTCAGCCCGCGCAAGGGCACGCCAGCGGCGCGGATGCCGCAGGTGAAGGGCCCGTTGATCAAAGAGCGCGCGGCGCGGCTAAGGGCTGCGGGCGATGCAGCCTTGACGCGGCATCTGGCAGCGCAGGCGGGGGTGTCACACCGGGTGCTGATGGAAAGCGCGCGCATGGGCCGGACCGAGCAATTCACCGAGGTGGATTTCGGTGCCGATCAGCCCGAAGGCCAGATCGTGCAAGCGATTGTGCGCGGGTTTGCGGGCGGACGGCTGCAAGCCTAGGTTCGGGTTCGCCCCGACGTCCTAAATCCCCGCGTACCACTCATACCCGCGGTCCGCCCAATAACTGCCGCGACCCAGACCAAGCCCCGCAAAACTGTCTACCAATTCGATGCTATGCACATATTTTGCATGCTTGTAGCCCAATTGCCGTTCCACCCGCAGCCGCAGCGGCGCGCCGTTGGCCACAGGAAGCGGCGCATCATTCAGATCGTAGGCCAGAATGGTTTGCGGATGAAATGCGTCGATCATGTCGATGGTTTCGTAATAGAAAACCTTTCCGGACAAGCCGCGTTCTATCGCGTCATAGCAATGGAACAGCGCATAGCGCGCGGTCAGTTTCGGTTCGGCTGCAGTCAGCACCGCGCCCAAAGGCACGCCCTTCCACTTGGCGATGCAACTCCAGCCCTCCACACAGTCATGCCGTGTGATCTGGCTGCGGGACGGCAGCGCGCGCAGATCAGCGCAGGACAAGGACAGCGGCTTGGCAACCAACCCCGTTACAGTCAGGCGATAATCGGCAAAATCATTGACCAGCAGGCCAAGATAGTCGGCACTGTCCGGGTCAGTCGAGCCATTCGGGCGTTGGCCCTGCCGAATGTCGGCCTGCGTATACTCTGGGGCCAAAGCATTGCGGGCAAGGCTGCGCTGACTGATCATTGTGGCCCTTTCGGCGCTGGCAAAAAAGGCGTGCAAAGGGCTGCCCTGATCCCCCACGCTGTCCAGTATCTTGCACCCCGACAGCGACAACGCCGCCCCGCCCAACAACAATTTGCGACGGTCAATCATTTTGGCTTCCTTCGACGTCGGTCCGATACCAGCCCGTGATGATGGACCGCAGCTCATTCAGTGGTCCGGCGGCCAGAATCATCGCCATGTGGATGAAAAAGAACGCCACCAGCGCCAGCATGGTGACGAAATGCAGGGTGCGGGCGGTCTGGCGACCTTGCAGCAGCTCCAGCAGCCAAGGCGCTGTGGCGTTGAAACCGGGCGACATCGCAAGGCCAGTGGCGATCATCACCGGCAGCGCGCCGAACAGCACTCCGGCATAGGCCAGTTTTTGCAGCACGTTATAGCGGGCCGTGCGATGGAACCGCAGTCGCGCGTGGTTGGCAAGATCAAGCGGCAGGGCGCGCAGGTCGGCCCTTGTGGGGATAAGCTGCCGCAGATGCCCGTTCAAGGCCGAGGCCAGCAGCCAAAGAACAAGGGTGCCCACCAGGACCCAAGCGAAAAAGAAGTGGATGGTGCGGCCCGTTGCAAGGCTTTGATAACTGGGAATTGTCAGCGCGGCAGGAAACGCGCGGGCCTCGTCGCCAAAGGCCCCAAGGAGGCCGGTTGAATTCAGGTCGTGGCCGAAAACCGTGGTTACACCCTGCAAGCCAGTGTCGCCTTGACGGGCTGTGATGGTCAGGATGGCGTTGTCAAATTCAAATCCCGACTGGTCCCCGATGTACAGCGCCGGATGGGCGTTGAAGATCTGCAGCCCGGTCAGCAGCAAGAAAAACAGGCAGACAGCCCAGACCAAATGGGTCAGCCGTGTCATCAGGCGTTGGCGGTAGATCAGCATGGTATCCCCCTGTGCTGACCAAGCTACGTCGGAATGCGGACGAAAGTTTCAGCGTCCGGTTTTGGGCGCAAGGCCCTTCTTGCGTGGTGTATTTTGGCACGCTATCTTCGCCCTATGATTGTACCTTGGTTGATATTTCTGGCCTCTGCAGTTGCGCTTGGTCTGGCGCTGGTGCTTCCTGGCCTGAGCGATTTTGTAATGCTGGCCGGACCAATGGCCATCGCCGGCCTCTTTCTGCTGCTGCGCGCCTGGCGGCGGTTGCAGGCCTTGGGGCCAACCAGATGGCCTGCGCCCGCACCGGCCGAGAAACGGCTGCGCGCGCCATGGAGTGCCGCCAAGCCGAATTGGATCGTCATTGATGGGTCAAACGTGATGCATTGGCAGGATGGCATCCCGCGCATCGAAGCCCTGCAAGAGGTTTTGGCCGAACTGATCCGGCTTGGCCTTTCGCCCGGGGTGATCTTTGACGCCAATGCGGGGCACAAGCTGTTGGGCAAGTACAAACACGATTTCGCCTTCGCCAAGATGCTGGGCCTGCCGCATGATCGTGTTTTGGTGGTGCCAAAGGGTGAACCCGCTGATTCCACAATCCTTGCCGCCGCCCGGGATCTGGGCGCGCGGGTGGTCAGCAATGACCGCTATCGGGATTGGGCCGAAACTTACCCCGAAGTGGCAATGCCGGGGCATGTGATCCGAGGCGGCTACCGCGATGGCCAGTTGTGGCTGGACATGTCACCGCCGCACCGCCCGCTGCGCATCTCTTAGCCGGAACACCACATGCTTGTGACGCCGTGATTGCATTTCCGGCCCCCCCAGACTATCTGACGCAGGACCGATGTTACCGCAGGACAGGCGATGAACTGGATTTCGAACTACGTCCGCCCCAAGATCAACTCGCTGTTTTCGCGCCGCGAGGTGCCCGAGAATCTTTGGACCAAATGCCCGGAATGCGGGACAATGCTGTTTCACCGCGAATTGGCGGGGAACCTGAACGTCTGCACCTCTTGTGATCACCACATGGCGATTTCTCCGCGTGACCGTTTCAACGGGCTTTTTGATACCGGCGTCTTTGTCGAGGTGAAAGTCCCCGAACCGATGGTCGACCCGCTGCATTTCCGCGATCAGAAGAAATACCCGGACCGTCTGAAAACCGCCCAGAAAACCACCGGCGAGCGCGAGGCGATGCTGGTGGCCGAAGGCGAAGTGGGACGCACGCCGATCATTGCCGTGGCGCAGGACTTTTCCTTCATGGCCGGTTCGATGGGCATGTATGTCGGTAACGCCATCATC
>CAZCFC010000092.1:0-10335 GCA_964497815.1 uncultured Cypionkella sp. | reverse complement strand
GCGATGGGACAGACGGCGGATCAAGCAGTGGCAGCAGCTTGATCCGCCTTTTCTATTTTACGGGGCAGAACATCCCCAAAAGGAGCCGCAAGGCCAATGGCGAGTGAGGCGTTCAGAGGCGAGTTCTACCAGAAGGTAGACAGCAAGGCGCGGGTTTCGATCCCGGCAGCCTTTCGCCGCATACTGGAGGCCGAAGACACCGCAACCGAATCCCGCCCGCGCGTCTACATGGTCTACGGTGGCAAGAACCGCACCTTCGTCGAGTGCTATTCCAAGGCTGGCGCGGACGCTTTGGCGGCCAAGATCGAAGCCATGGATTTGGGGTCCCCCGAGCGTGACCGCGCCGAGCGTGACTTGATCTCGCGGTCGGTGATGGTTGAAATCGAACCTGATGGCCGCATCGTGCTTCCCGCCAAGGTACGCGCCAAGATCGGCTATGGGGCGGATGAACTGGTGGGCGGCGAGGCGGCCTTTGCCGGTTTTACCAACCGTTTCAAACTGTTCCGCCGTGAAGTTTACGATGCTGAACAAGCCGAAGAAGACGATGATGATGGTGTCGATCCGCTGGCCCTTGTCGGTCGCAGTGCAGTGAAGGCGGGTTAGAATGAGTTCTGCCCGCGATCCCGAACCCGGTCGCGCCCCCCATATCCCGGTGCTGCTGAAACCTTTGCTTGCTGCTGTTGCGCCGGTGCGGGGGCTTTGGCTTGACGGCACCTTTGGGGCGGGTGGCTACACCAAGGGCCTGCTGGCTGCGGGGGCCGATTGCGTGATTGGCGTCGATCGTGACCCTTTGGCGCTGCAGATGGCCGCCCCGTGGGCCAGTGAATACGGCGACCGGCTGCGGTTGGTGCAGGGCAATTTCTCGGAGCTGGACGTCCATGCCGGCGCGTTGCTGGACGGTGTTGTGCTGGATCTGGGTGTGTCCTCGATGCAGATCGATATGGCTGAGCGCGGGTTCTCATTCCAGAAAGACGGCCCCCTCGACATGCGGATGAGCCAATCGGGTGAATCCGCGGCCGACATCGTCAACGAAGCATCCGAGACGCGGCTGGCCGACATCCTGTATCATTTCGGTGAAGAACGCGCCTCGCGCCGGATCGCCCATGCGATTGTCGACGCCCGCACTGCCGAGCCGATCACCACCACGCTGCGGCTGGCCGAGATTGTCGCCAAATGCCTGCCGCGGCCCAAGCCGGGGCAAAGCCACCCGGCCACGCGCAGTTTCCAGGCGTTGCGCATCGCGGTGAACGCCGAGTTTTCCGAACTGGTTCAGGGTCTTGGTGCAGCCGAGCGTGCGCTGAAACCCGGCGGCCTGCTTGCTGTGGTCACCTTCCATTCGTTGGAGGATCGCGTGGTCAAACGCTTTTTCCAGCAGGCGGCGGGCGAAGAGCCGAACTCTAACCGCTATGCACCGGTCAAATCCACCACCACCGCGCGCTTTGATCTGGTGACGCGCAAGGCCGTTGGCCCGGATGATGAAGAGCTTGAGGCAAACCCCCGCTCCCGGTCGGCCAAATTGCGTGTTGCGCGGCGCACCGCTGCCCCTGCTGCCGCACCCGACGCTGGCAAACTTGACGCCCCCGACCTGCCGCAGGCCAAGAAAGGACGCCGCTGATCATGCGCCCTGTGCTGTACGTCCTGTCCTTTATCGCTGTGATGGGCCTTGGCTTTTGGGCCTACCGCGAGAATTACGCCACGCAGGATGCGCTGCGTGAAGTGGTGGCGTTGCAGGATGAAATCGCCGGTCTGCGCGAAAGTCTGGCGATTCAGCGCGCAGAATGGGCATATCTGAATCGCCCTGACCGTCTGCGCGAACTGGCCACGCTGAATTTTGACCGTCTTGGCCTGTTGCCGATGGAGCCCGCGCAATTCGGGGTGGCGGCACAAGTGGCGATGCCGCCGCCGCCGATTGCTGCCGATCTGGTCCCGGGCGATCTGGTCATCGACATGCCGATTGATGTGCAAGGCACGCTGGACGCCGGGCAGGAGCAGACGCCATGACCCGTACGCCGCTGCGTCCTTTGGCCCGTATTCTGGACGCCCGCACCAAGGGGGAAAACCCTGACGCCATCGAACGCGAAAACCTGCGCCTGCGCCACGAGCTGATCCGTGACAAATCGCGGGGGCGCGCGCAGTTGCGGCTGGTGTTTCTGGCGCTGTCGTTCTTTTCGGCCTTCACGGTGATTGGCGCGCGGATGGGCACTCTGGCCGCCACCGAACCGGTTGAGCCGCGCATGGCGCAGACTGGCACCGAAATCACTGCAGGGCGCGCCGATATTGTTGACCGCAACGGCAGGGTGTTGGCCACCAACATGCTGACCCATGCGCTTTACGTGCAGACAAGGGATATGGTTGATCCCCCGCGCGTGGCCAAGGAACTGGCCGAGATCTTCCCCGAGCTGGACGCGGCAACCCTGCTGCGCCGCTTTACCGATGGGCGCAGTTTCATGTGGGTGCGCAAGGTCTTGTCGCCCGAACAGATGCAGCAAGTGCATGAAATCGGTGATCCCGGTCTGCTGTTTGGCCCGCGTGAAATGCGGCTTTATCCGAATGGAACGCTGGCGGCCCATGTGCTCGGCGGCGCGTCTTTCGGGGCCGAAGGCGTGGACAGTGCCGAGGTGATCGGTATGGCGGGCATCGAAAAAGCCATGGATCAGCGTCTGCGTGACCCCGCACAGGCCGGTACGCCGTTGCAGTTGTCGCTGGATCTGACGGTGCAGGCGACGGTTGAAGAAGTCCTGGGCGCGGGCATAGGCATGATGAACGCGAAGGGTGGTGCAGCCATTCTGATGGACGTTCGCACAGGTGAGGTGGTGGCACTTGCCGCCGGCCCTACCTTTGACCCCAACGACCGCCCCAACAACCCCACCTCTGGCGATCCTTCGGATTCGGTGCTGTTCAACCGTGCCATTCAGGGCATTTACGAACTTGGGTCGACCTTCAAGATTTTCGCCGCAGCCCAGGCGATCGAACTGGGCCTGCTGACATCTGAAACGCTGGTCGATGCCAATGCGCCGATGCGTTATGGCAAGTTCACCATCAAGGAATTCGAGAACCATAACTACGGCCCGATGCTTTCGGTGTCTGATATCATTGCGAAATCCTCGAACGTCGGCACCGCGCACATCGCCATGATGATCGGCGGCGACCGCCAGCAGGCGTTTCTGAAGTCGCTGGGTCTGTTTGATGCCTCGCCGCTGGAACTGGTCGAAGCGAAAGGTGCGAAACCGTTGCGCCCTGAACGCTGGCCCGAGATCGTGACCATCACCGCGGCCTATGGCCATGGCGTGTCAGGCAGCCCGATGAACCTGGCCACCGCCTATGCCAGCATTGCCAATGGCGGCATCAAGGTGACGCCGACATTGCTGAAGCGCACCGAACCGATGCGGGGTGAGCGGGTGATGTCGGAAAAGACTGCCATGGCCTCGGTGGCGATGCTGCGCCGGGTTGTGACAGAGGGCACCGCCAGTCTGGCCGATGTGCCGGGCTATGCGGTGGCGGGCAAGACCGGCACCGCCGACAAGACCAAGAAGGGCGGCGGCTATTATGATGACAAGGTGGTCAATACCTTCGCTGCGGTCTTCCCTGCCAATGATCCGAAATATGTGCTGGTGGTGACGTTGGACGAACCGGTGGAAACCTCGGGGCCAAAGCCGCGCCGCACCGCTGGTTGGACTGCCGTTCCCATCGCTGCCGAAATTGTGCGCCGCACTGCGCCTTTGTTGGGCATGCGGCCACAGGTTGAAGCCCAACCCCTGGATGGGTTAACAGCCGTCAAGCAATAACGGTGATGGTGGGGCCAAGATGGTGGAACGGCGGCGGACAGTATCGGACTTGGGCCTGACGCCACGCGGGGGCCGGGATGTGGCGTTGACGGGTCTTGCCGTTGACAGCCGCGCCGTGCAGCCCGGCATGCTGTTTGCCGCATTGGCCGGGGCGGTTGCGCATGGCGCGCAGTATATTGCCACCGCTTTGGACAAGGGTGCCACCGCCATTCTGACGGATGCCGAAGGGGCAAGGATTGCCGCCGATGCGCTGGCCGCATCCGACGCCGCCCTGATCGTGGCGTCTGACCCGCGTGAGGCTTTGGCGCGTGCGTCAGCCCTGTGGTTCGGCGCGCAGCCCGCCACAATGGTGGCCGTCACCGGCACCAACGGCAAGACATCCGTGGCCACCTTTGCCCGCCAGATCTGGATGGCGTTGGGCCATGCCGCGATCAACATCGGCACCACTGGGGTCGAAGGGGCATGGACCGCAAAATCCGCCCACACCACGCCCGACCCGATCACCCTGCACGGCATGTTGGCCGCCGCCGCTGGCGAGGGTGTCACCCATGCCGCGATGGAGGCCTCAAGCCACGGGTTGGATCAGCGCCGTATGGACGGGGTGCGGTTGCGTGCGGCGGGGTTCACCAACTTTACCCAGGATCATCTGGATTATCACAAGACCTTTGACGCCTATTTCGCCGCCAAAGCAGGCCTTTTTGACCGCGTGCTGACCGATGATGGCGTGGCGGTGATCAACATGAACGATCCGCGTGGCCATGATATGGCGCTGATCGCAGTGGCGCGGGGGCAGCGGCTGATTTCGGTCGGCCACGCAGACGGCTGTGACCTGCGTATTCTGGCGCAGCGGTTTGACGCGCTGGGGCAGGATGTGCGCTTTGAATGGCAGGGGCAGGCGCATCAGGTGCGGCTGAACCTGATCGGCGGCTTTCAGGCGGAAAATGTGGCGCTTGCCGCCGGTCTGGTCATCGCGGCGGGCGAACCTGCGGGCGATGTGTTCGCCGCTTTGTCACAGCTTGCGGGCGTGCGCGGCCGGATGCAACTGGCCGCAACCCGCAAGAATGGCGCTTCGGTTTTTGTCGATTACGCCCATACGCCGGATGCGTTGCAAACGGCCTTGCGCGCCTTGCGCCCCCATGTGATGGGCCGGATCATCGTGGTCTTTGGTGCAGGTGGCGACCGCGACACCACCAAGCGCCCGTTGATGGGGGCGGCGGCGCGTGCCAATGCCGACGTGCTTTATGTCACAGACGACAACCCACGGTCCGAGGACCCGGCACAGATCCGGGCCGCCATCATGGCCGCTTGCCCCGAGGCAAACGAGGTGGGCGACCGTGCCGAGGCCATCCTGCGCGCTGTTGATGCACTGCAGCCCGGTGATGCGCTGCTGGTGGCGGGCAAGGGGCACGAGTCCGGCCAGATCATAAAGGGTGACATCTATCCCTTTGATGATGTGGAACAATCAAGCGTCGCTGTGGCCGCTTTGGATGGGGTGATCTGATGGCTTTGTGGACCGCAACCGACGCCGCTGCCGCAACGGGGGGCCGCAATACCGCCGATTGGCAGGCCACTGGTGTATCCATCGACACCCGCACGATCCAGCCGGGTGACCTGTTTGTGGCCTTGAAGGATATGCGCGACGGCCATGAATTCGTCGCCGCCGCCTTGGCCAAAGGGGCGGCTGCCGCCTTGGTCAGTCGCATTCCCGAGGGATTGGCCGAAGGCGCGCCGTTGATCATCGTGGATGATGTGCTGGCTGGGCTGGAGCGCCTTGGCATCGCAGCCCGGGCCCGCACGCAGGCCCGTGTGATCGGTGTGACCGGGTCGGTTGGCAAGACCTCGACCAAGGAAATGCTGCGCCGGGTGCTGGCGGGGCAGGGCCGTGTGCATGCTGCCGAGGCCAGCTACAACAACCACTGGGGCGTGCCTCTGACCTTGGCGCGGATGCCGGTTGACGCCGATTTTGCGGTGATTGAAATCGGCATGAACCACCCCGGCGAGATTGCGCCGCTGGCAAAAATGGCGCGGCTGGATGTGGCGATGATCACCATCGTGGCCCCCGCGCACCTTGAGGCCTTCGCCAATGTCGAAGGCATTGCCCATGAGAAGGCGGCCATTCTCGACGGGCTGGTTCCCGGCGGCCATGCCATCCTGCCCGCCGATCTTTCGGTCACTCCCATTCTGCTGGCCAAGGCCGCAGAGGTCGGCGCGCGGGTCAGCACTTTTGGCGCGGACGCAAAGGCCGATTATCACATGGTCAATGCCACCATTGGCGACACCGCAACCGTGGTCAAGGCCACCCGCCACGGCATGCCCTTTCTGTATAAAGTCCTGTCGCCGGGCCGCCATTTCGCTGTCAACGGCCTGGCTGCGCTGGCGGTGGCCGATGCCCTTGGCCTTGATCCGATGCTGGCTGCGACCGATCTGGGCCACTGGGCGCCGCCTGCGGGTCGGGGCAATCGCGAACGGATCACCCTTGATATCGTTGAGGAAACCGCCTTCGATCTGATCGACGACGCCTTCAACGCCAACCCCGCCTCTATGGCCGCCGCCTTGGACGTGCTGATTGCAGCGCAGCCGCAGGATGGTGTGGGGCGCGTGGGCAAAGGCCGCCGGATTGCGGTTTTGGGCGATATGTTGGAATTGGGCCCGACCGAAACCGATCTGCACCGCGCCATTGCCGCGCATCCCGGGCTGGCGGCCATCGACACCATTCACTGTGTCGGCCCGCGCATGAAGGCACTTTGGCAAGCGCTGCCGCGTGGTCAGCGGGGCGAGTGGACCGAACAGGCCACCGACCTTGCCGCCCGTCCGCGCGCGCTGTTGGATGCGGGGGATATTCTGCTGGTGAAAGGGTCAAAAGGCGTAAAGGTCAGCCTGATCGTTGACGCCCTGCGCAAATTGGGGCAGTCAGCCCCCGGCCTGTCCGCAGGCACGAACATGGGAGAGGCGTAAATGTTGTATTGGTTGACCGAGTTTTCCGACGGCGGGGACGTCTTCAACCTGTTCCGTTACATCACGTTCCGTGCGGGGATGGCGTTTGTTACGGCGCTGATTTTTGGGTTCATCTTTGGTCGCCCTTTGATCGACCTTTTGCGCCGCAAGCAGGGCAAGGGGCAGCCTATACGGGATGATGGCCCGCAGTCCCATTTCGCCAAGGCGGGCACCCCCACCATGGGGGGCTTGCTGATCCTGTCGGCGCTGATGGTGTCTACCCTTTTGTGGGCGCGGTTGGACAATCCCTATGTGTGGATCGTGGTGCTGGTGACGCTGGCCTTCGGGCTGATCGGTTTTGCCGACGATTATGCCAAAGTGACCAAGCAGAACACCAAGGGCGTTTCCGGCCGGGTGCGGATGCTGGCGGGTTTGGTGATTGCGGCGCTGGCGACCTATGCCGCCGCGCAGTTCCATCCTCCGGGGCTGACCAATCAACTGGCGCTGCCGCTGTTCAAGGACGCCCTGGTGAACCTGTCGGTGTTCTTTGTGCCCTTTGGCATGATCGTGATCGTGGGTGCGGCCAATGCCGTCAACCTGACCGATGGTCTGGACGGCCTGGCCATCATGCCGGTGATGATCGCGGGCGCGACCTTGGGCATCATCTCGTATGTAGTTGGGAACTTTAATTTTTCTGATTATCTTGGCCTGCATTTTGTCCCCGGCACGGGCGAGCTTTTGGTGTTTGCAGCGGCGCTGTTCGGTGGGGGGCTTGGCTTTTTGTGGTACAACGCCCCGCCTGCGGCGGTGTTCATGGGGGATACCGGGTCGCTGGCTTTGGGCGGTGCCCTGGGGGCCATTGCCGTCTGTACCAAGCACGAGATTGTTCTGGCCATCGTCGGAGGTCTGTTCGTGGTCGAGGCCTTGTCGGTGATCATTCAGGTCTTGTACTTCAAACGCACTGGCAAGCGCGTGTTCCTGATGGCCCCGATCCACCACCATTTCGAGAAAAAGGGCTGGGCCGAGCCGCAGATCGTGATCCGGTTCTGGATCATCTCGCTGATCCTGGCGATGATCGGTCTGGCGACGTTGAAAGTGCGTTAAGGGGCAAGACTTGGCGCACGGCCAGTCTTTTGCGACTGCAGAATGCCGGTCTGAAGCGCGGCCTGTGCGGTGACGGCGACGGATGCCCCGATGAATACCGCGGGGCAGTTTGGGGGCGAAGACAGACGGATTTCTGCGTCTGACCTCTGTCCTTTATCTGTCGGGTATCCGTCCCGACGCAGCGTACGCTGCCCGGTGCGGGCGATTTGGCCTTGCGGCCCCCTCTTTCCCTTTGTGCCGACCTCGCCTATGCCTTGGCCGTTCAATTCTGAAAGAGGCCCCCATGATCCCTGTCAAAGGCTATGTCGACCAGAAGGTAGCGGTGCTTGGGCTTGGCCGGTCGGGCCTTGCCACGGCGCGGGCTTTGCAGGCCGGGGGGGCCGAGGCGCTGTTGTGGGATGACAGCGCCGAGTCGCGGGCCCGTGCCGAGGCCGAGGGGTTCACCTGCACCGACCTGACCCGCGCCGCGGCGTTCGAGGGTGTGGTGGCGCTGATCGTGTCTCCGGGTATTCCGCATCTGTATCCGACCCCCAACAAGGTGATCGCCCGCGCGATGGAGGCCGGGATTCCGGTGGACAACGACATCGGGCTGTTCTTTCGCAGCTATGCCGGGCCGGAATGGGATGAGTTCGAGGTCACGCCCCGCGTGATCTGCATCACCGGATCAAACGGCAAGTCCACCACCACGGCCCTGATCCATCATATTCTGCAAGTGGCGGGGCGACCGACACAGATGGCTGGCAACATCGGGCGTGGGGTGCTGGACATCGAGCCTGCCGAGGATGGCGAAGTTGTGGTGCTGGAACTGTCATCCTACCAGACCGACCTTGCGCGCAGCCTGACCCCGGATGTGGCCGTCTTTACCAATCTGACGCCGGATCATCTGGACCGCCACAACGGCATGGGCGGCTATTTTGCCGCCAAGCGCCGTCTGTTTGCCGAAGGTGGCCCCGACCGCGCCGTGGTGGGGGTGGACGAGGCCGAGGGGCGGTTTCTGGCCAACCAACTGTCGGAAGGCCCGCAGGATGACAGGGTGATCCGCATATCTTCGGGCACCAAGCTTGAGGAATTCGGCTGGTCGGTCTTTGCCCGCAAGGGGTTCTTGTCGGAATGGCGGCGCGGCAAGCAGGTGGCCTCGATTGATCTGCGTGACGTGTCGGGTCTGCCCGGCGCGCACAATCATCAGAACGCCTGCGCCGCCTATGCCGCCTGCCGGTCGCTGGGGATCGGGCCGAAAATGATCGAGGGCGCGTTCCAGTCCTTTGCCGGCCTGCCGCATCGCAGTCAGTTGGTGGGCGAGCGTGGCGGCGTGCGGTTCATCAATGACAGCAAGGCCACCAATGTTGACAGCGCCGCCAAGGCCCTGCAGGCCTTTGCGAAAATCCGCTGGATTGCCGGGGGCATGGGCAAGGACGGTGGCATCAAGGGGCTGCTGCCTTTTGTGGGATCGGTGCAGAAAGCCTATCTGATCGGCCATTCCGCCCGCGCGTTTGCGCTGGAACTGGGCGATGTCCCGCATGAAATTTGCGAAACAATGGCGCGGGCGGTGGAACGTGCCGCCGCCGAAGCGCAGGCAGGCGACGTGGTGCTGCTGGCCCCGGCAGCGGCCTCGTTCGACCAGTACCCGAATTTTGAAAAGCGCGGCGAGGATTTTGCGGCACAGGTTGCCGCGCTGTCGGGGGACGTTGCCCGCGTGTGACAGGGGCGGCATTGGCGGACCCTCCGGGGGGGATATTTGGGCACAGAGGATAATGCCGGGATGCAGGCCGGATGCGCCTGCGGCACGCTGCGGTATCGGGTTCATGCCGCTGCCGATGTTCGTGCATTGCTGCCATAGTGCGTGGTGTCGGCGCGAAACCGAACCTGCCTTTGCCATCAACCCCATCATCGAGATGGACCGGATGAAGGGGGCTGCTGCCGGGTGTCTTGGGCAAGGGCCAGAGATGCTGCGCTGCCCCGAATGTCGGGGCGGTTGGCAGCCATCATGCCGGGGCCGGCGGTTGGCGGGCTTGGTGCGGGTGGGACCGCCGGACCGCCCCGCAGGCTGCCCGCCGCAGGTGCATATCCACACTGCAACCAAGCTGCCGTGGGGTGGTTCTGGACGGGCGGGTGCCAGAGTTTGAGGCCGGTTACAGCCTGCGCGAGATCTGGTCTGCCGAAGTTCAGGCGCGGCGCGTGGCCAGGACGGCGCGGGCAGGTGGGAAGGGATCGGCGGCCGACCGTCTTCGGTTTCAATGCCTGCCTTTTCCCTAGCCATTGCGGGCGATATTGACTAAACTTCATCGCAGACCGGGAAAATCCGGCGATCGGCAGAGCAGACGGCAAGACAGGCGGTTATCCCATGACAGAGATGGTCTATGGCTCTATGCCCATACGCGTGGCGGAGCCGGTGCTTCCCCGCTGGTGGCGGACAATCGACAAATGGTCGCTGACGGCGATCATGGTGTTGTTTGCGCTGGGGTTGTTGCTGGGTCTGGCAGCCTCGGTGCCGCTGGCCGAGCGCAACGGGCTT
>CAZCFC010000091.1:0-10395 GCA_964497815.1 uncultured Cypionkella sp. | reverse complement strand
GCCAACCTGTGGAAAGACCAAAGAAAAACGCCGCCAAGCCGCCTTTCGTTTACTGGCCCGGCAGTGGTTGCGACCAGTATTCCCAAGGGTATCTGCCCTCTCATTGATGGCAGTCATTGAATAAACTGACGCTATTTTCTGCGTAAATTGCGCAGAAACGCGGCCTGGTCTGCGAAGGCATCGGGCGTGATCCTTCTTGGCAGATCGGTGCCGACCCACACTTTGCATCGCATGCAGGGGGCGTTGACGGTCATCAATGACCCCAACCCCTTGAATGGCTTTTGATGGCGTCACGTCAAAACACCCAAACGAGGAAGCATCAAATGGCTGACGAAAAGACCGAGATTGAAGTCCAGCGCGATACTGGCCGCAGCCCCGTCGCATCGGATTGGGAGCCAATTCGCACCTTGCGGAACCAGATCGACCGATTGATGGCCGATTTCGACTGGCCCGATCTTCGGCTTGCCTGGCCGCGCAGAGTATCGGTTCCGCCCTTGGCCTGGCCCGATTTCCCCATGGCCACGCCGCCTGTCGATCTGGTCGAGCGCAACGGTGGCTATGAATTGCAGGCCGAGTTGCCGGGGCTGACCGAGGATCAGATCGAGGTCAAGTTGTCGAACGGGATCGTGACGATCAAGGGCGAAAAGTCAACGGAACGCGTCGAGGATGATGAGGACTATCACTTGCGCGAACGCAGCTTCGGGTCCTTCCAAAGGTCGTTTCGCGTCCCCTCGAACGTGGATGCTGACAAAATTGAGGCGCAATTTGAAAAGGGCGTGCTGAAGGTGACTTTGCCCAAGTCTGCAACGGCACTTGAGAACGAGCGCAAGATCGAGGTCAAAGCCGCCTAAGTCGCAATTGCTTGCCCATCGTCGGGTCGTTTCTGCAACGCCTTGACGGGCAAGCCTGTGTTGACGGCGGGACTTGCGGGCGGCTGAGGTGCAATTCCTGCAAGTGACGGCGTGATCTTGCGGGTACTTCGGCCATGATCCGGCATGGCATGCCGGTTCATGGCCCTGTTCATGCCGGGCAGGTCGGTGTTGCGGCCCTTGGACGACGCATATTGCAGGCGAACGCGCTTTTGCCCGGCAGACCGGCAGCCACGCGGGGATCAACGCGAACAGGACATCCAACCCAAGCCAAAGCGCTGGAACGGGCACTGCCGCGCCGCCATTCTGGGCCAAACTGCGTTTGGTATCAGACCGCGACATGCCTGCGGGCGATGGGTGACCAGACTCAATTTCGCCGCACCCGCACCATCATCGCTTGTGGTGTCTTTGGGTGTCATCGGGTTCAAGCGCGGCCCGCAGGCGGCGGATCACGACGGCGCGTTGTTTTTCGTCGGGGCTGGCCGCCAGCGCATCGTTGATGTCAAGCAGCAGGCGCGACACGTCGTTGTGCCAATCCAGTCGCGCCATTTTCGTGGCAGGCAGGCGCGGATGGGGGGCACCCGCGACGCGAATTGCACCGCTGGCGGTCAGATCGAACGCCTCATCCAGCACGGGCCGCAGAATTCGGGCGGCGTCAATGACCCCGTTCAGGCGCGCCGCCATGCCCTCGACAGCGGCAGGCTCGCCATGGACAAGGAACAGATCATGGCTCAGCGGCAGCCGCGCCTTGATCCAGTCCGCCAATTCCGGGCCGTCGGCATGGCCCGAGTACAGGTCGAGCGACCGGATCCGGGCGCGTACGTTGAATGCCTCGCCTTGAATGCGGACGGATCGTGCCCCGTTCTGCAAGATGCGGCCCAGCGTGCCTTCGGCCTGATAGCCGGTGAACAGCACCGTCGCCGTGTCCCGCCAGATCCAGTTTTTCAGCCGGTGGCGGATGCGTCCGGCATCGCACATGCCCGAAGCGGCGATGACGATGTGAAAGCCCCGGGTCGCGTCCAAAGCCATGCTTTGCTCGCGGGTTTCGGTGAAGTGCAGGTTGCGGGCGCGCAGGCCCTTTATCAGAATGGCCCCTTCCTCAAGCTCGCGGTGATGTTTGGAAAAGACCCGTGTTGCCCTGTTTGCAAGCGGGCTGTCGACATGGATCGGTATGTCCGGCAACGCGCCTTCGGCAATCAGTCGGCCGATGTCGCTGATCAGTTCCTGGGCGCGCTCGACGGCAAAGGACGGGATCAGCAGCACCCCGTCTGGATGCATCGCTGCGCGCACCTCATCGCGCAGCATCGTGCGGCGGGCGGCAGCCGTGGCATCCAGACGGTCCACATCGCCATAGGTGGATTCGCAGATCAGGTAGTCCACCCCACTTGGCCCCTCGGGGTCTGCATGCATCAGCTTGTAATCCGGCCCGATATCGGCCGAGATCATCAGGCGCAGCGGCTTGTCGCCGCTGGCCTCTGAAACCTCGATTTCCACCGACGCCGAACCCAGAAGATGGCCCGCGTTCCAGAACCGCGCACGCAAGCCCGGCATCACCGAGAACCATTCGTTCAGGTCATGCGGCTGAAACAGGGCAAGGCAGGTCTCGACATCACGGCTGTCATAGATCGGCTCGACGTGATCGCGGTTGCGATGGGCGGCACGGCGGTTGAATTGCTCGACTTCGACGGCCTGAATATGGGCGCTGTCGGGCAGCATGACACCGGCAAGGTCGGTTGTGGCCGGGGTGGCGTGGATCGGGCCGGTAAAGCCGTGGCGCACCAGTTTTGGCAGCAGGCCCGAATGGTCGATATGTGCATGGCTTAGGATCACCGCCGCGATGCCGCCCGGTGCAAAGGGAAAGGGGCGGTAATTCAACTCCTTTTCCGTTTTCGATCCCTGAAACATGCCGCAGTCGATCAGAATCTGTCCCTGATTTGTCTGCAGACGAAAGCAAGACCCGGTGACGGCCCCGGCGGCACCATGGAATGTCAGACGAGGAGAAGGCATGTCGCTTTTCCTTTCGATGGCATGGGGGTGATCATGTCTGGAACACGTATGAACCGGGGGCCGCGGCAACAAGCGCAAGCCCCATGTCCGGCGCCCCGGTCTTTGGCGAAGGTGCAAGGCCGCTGCCGTTGTCTTGCAGCCAGTCTTTCCACCTTGGCCACCATGATCCGTCCTGCGGCTTTGCCTTGGCAAGCCAGTCGTCTGGCCCGGCATAGAATGCCCCCGCAGGCCGGTGCGACCACAGGTAGTGGCTGCGCGGGTTGCCGGGTTCGTTGACGATGCCGCTGTTGTGGCCGCCGCTGGTCAACACGAAAGTCAGGTCGCAGTCAGTGAACAACTGCGTCTTGTAGACTGACTTCCATGGCGCGATGTGGTCGGTTTGCGTCGCGACGACAAACATCGGAGCCGAGATGTCCTTAAGCGCGATCACGCGGCCCTCCACGGCAAAACGCCCGGCAGTCAGGCGATTTTCCAGAAAAAGGCCGCGCAGGTATTGCGAATGCATCCGTGCGGGCATGCGGGTCGTGTCAGCCACCCATACCCCCATGTCGGTGGGCATATCGTCCTGACCAAGAAAGTAGCGGCGCACCGCGCGCGTCCAGATCAGATCCTCGGACCGGATGGTGGAAAAGGTGCGCGCCATTTGCGGGCGGTCCAGATAACCCTGATCCCACATCATGTCCTCAAGGAACGCGACCTGACTTTCATCGACGAACAAAAGCAGTTCGCCCGCCTCGGCAAAATCGACCTGCGCGGCCATCAGGGTGATGCTTTGCAGGCGGTCGTCGCCGTCGCGCGCCATCGTCGCCGCCGCGATGGCAAGCATGGTGCCGCCAAGGCAATACCCGACGGCATGGACCTTGCTGTCGGGCACGATCCGGCCCACGGTGTCCAGCGCCGTCAGGACTCCGGCGGTGCGATAATCCTCAAGCGAAAGATCGGCCTGTTCGGCCGTCGGATTGCACCAAGAGATCATGAAGACCGTAAAACCCTGACCGACAAGATAGTTGACCATCGAATTGTGGGGCGACAGGTCGAGAATGTAGTATTTCATGATCCAGGCTGGCACGATCAGGATCGGTTCGGCCTGTACCTTTGTGGTCTGGGGTGCATATTGGATCAGCTCGAACAGGTCGTTGCGGAACACCACTGTCCCCGGCGTGCAGGCCAGATCCTTGCCGATGCGGAATCCCTCGGGCGCGGGATCGTGGGTCTGGGTCAGGGTTTTCACCAGATCCTGCCCAAAATGCGCAGCGCCCTCTGTCAGGTTGCGCCCGCCGCTGGCCAGCGTCGCCGCAATGATCTCGGGGTTCAGCGCGGGGAAATTTGACGGCGCGGCCACATCCAGGGCCTGCCGCGCCATGAACCGGACCCGGTCTGCATCTTCGGGCCGCAGGCCGCGCAGATGGTCGGTTGCGTGGTCCCACCAATCCTGAATGGCAAGAAAGCCCTGCTGCCACAGCCGGAACGGCGGGGTTTTCCAGCCGGGATGATCAAAGCGATGATCATAAGGCTTTGGCGCAAAGGGCGGCGGCGCATCCGGATCCGTCTGTGTCGCAAGGGGCATCAGTTTCAGCGCGTTTTGCTGCGTGCGTTCGCCAAGTTCCTGTTGGCGGCCGGGCGAATGGCCAAGATGGAAGGCCCAATCCGTCCAAGCCTCGATGAAGGCATGCGCCGAGATACCACCGCTTAGCCGCGCCATCGCTGCCCTTGCGCCGCGATCCAGGTTCTGGTGGACGTGATCTGTTGCGATGTCGCTGTGCTTCTTGACCGGAACCGGAACAACAGCGGTGCCCGTTGCGCGCGGGGGCGCTGATCTTGATGCTGTCTTGATGGGCTTTGAAGGCATGGCCGGCCATCCGATCCTGCGTGTTGGTGATCGGCCTTCCTTTCGGGCAGCCAAGAAAAATGACCGTATTGCGACGGGCAATCCGGGCATCCATTTCGCCCTTATGATCCACAAAGCGGGCTTCCGCCTTGATCAAGAGCAATGTACCCGACGATTTGGCAGCGCAAAATCCAAACCCAAGGTGATGCCGGGGGCCGACCATAAAGTCAGCCGCCGCCAGTTTGCCTAGGCCAAGCCTGCAGACTTGCCCGGGACCATGACAGCGGCGGCGACAATTTGCGCGGGGTGAATATCTGCTTTTGAAACGTTGATCCAAATCAGGACGCTTCGATCGGTTCCCGTGCCATAAGCAGACCAGCAGGGACATCCCAAATTGACCAGCACCGACACATCTTCGTCATCCGCAGGATCCGGGCTTCGGGGTTTGACCCAGTCCGAGGCGCAGTCAAGGCTTGTCGCGGATGGCTTCAATGAACTTCCCCGCAGCCGTCGCCGGTCACTTGTGCGGATCGTGCTGGAGGTTCTGCGCGAGCCGATGCTGGCGCTGCTGATCGCGGGGGGGGCGGTCTATCTGCTGCTGGGAAACCGCGAAGAGGCGCTGGTCTTGCTGGCTTTTGCCTGCCTGTCCGTCGGGATCACCGCTGTTCAAGAGGCGCGGACCGAGCGGGTTCTTGAGGCGTTGCGCGACCTGACAAGTCCGCGCGCACTGGTGATACGCGACGGCGAGCGGCTAAGGATCGCTGGGCGCGAGGTCGTGCCGGGCGACCTGATCGTGCTGTCCGAAGGTGATCGCGTGCCTGCCGATGCGGTGCTGCGGGTGGCGACGGGCCTGTCGGCGGATGAATCCCTGCTGACCGGCGAGGCTGTTCCTGTCCGCAAGATGGTGGGCTGTGCGGATCCGTCCGCCCGACCGGGGGGGGAAGATCTGCCGATGGTCTTTTCGGGCAGCCTGATCGTGGGCGGATCGGCCATCGCCGAAGTGACGGCGACAGGACCTTACAGCGAGATCGGCAAGATCGGCAGCTCACTTGCCAGCCTGGAAACCGACACGCCACATCTTCAGCGGCAGATGCGCAGACTTGTCGTCACCTTTGCCGCCTTGGGCGCATTGGTCAGCCTTGCCGTCGTGGTTCTGTATGGGCTTTTGCGCGGCGGCTGGCTTGAGGCGATTCTTGCTGGCATTGCGGTTGGCATGTCGATGCTGCCTGAAGAGTTTCCGATGGTGCTGGCTGTCTTCATGGCAATGGGGGCGTGGCGGATTTCCAAGGTCAGGGTTTTGACGCGGCGGGCGTCTGCCATCGAAACGCTGGGCGCGGCATCGGTGCTGTGTACCGACAAGACCGGCACCCTGACCGAAAATCGCATGACCATCGCAGAGTTGCGCCTGCCGGACGGGACAATTGCGACCATTGGCGAAACGGAACTGCCCCAGCCGTTTCGCGCGTTGGCGGCAGCCGGGGTGATGGCCTCGGCACCCGAGCCGTTCGATCCGATGGAAAAGGCCTTTCATGCGCTGACCGCCGCCGATCTGCGGGATGGTGACACCTTGCCCTGTGCCGGCCAGACATTGGTGCGAACCTACGCGCTGACGCCCGATCTTCTGGCCATGTCACAAGTCTGGTCCGCTGGGGGCAGGGGATGGCATGTTGCCGCCAAGGGGGCCCCCGAGGCGATTGCCGGGCTTTGCGGCCTGGATGCCGCCGCACGTGCCAAGGTGATGGCGCAGGTGAACGCGATGGCTGGCGCGGGCCTGCGCGTGCTGGGGGTGGCCGAAGCCGCTTTTGACGGGGCCTGCCTGCCCGAAAGACAACATGATTTTGCGTTTTGTTTCCGGGGGCTTGTCGGTCTTGCTGACCCGCTTCGCGCCTCGGTTCCGGGGGCGGTGGCCCTGTGCCGCAGTGCTGGCATCCGGGTGATCATGATCACCGGTGACTATCCGGCCACGGCGCAGACCATTGCAGCGCAGGCTGGTTTGAAGGGGGGGCGGGTGATCGAAGGCGGTGCGCTTCAGGCCATGTCCGACGCCGATCTTGCAATCGCCGTTCAGGATGTCACCATCTTTGCCCGCATCATGCCGGAACAGAAGTTGCGGATCGTCAATGCCCTGAAATCCTTGGGCGCGGTGGTGGCGATGACAGGCGATGGTGTCAACGACGCGCCGTCGCTGAAGGCGGCCGATATCGGCGTGGCGATGGGCGGGCGTGGCACCGATGTGGCGCGCGAAGCGGCAAGCATTGTGCTTCTGGACGACGATTTCGGGTCTATTGTGACCACTGTCCGGTTGGGCCGACGGATTTACGACAATCTTCGCAAGGCGATGAGCTTTATTCTGGCAGTGCATGTGCCGATTGCCGGACTGGCGCTGATGCCGCTTTTGTTCGGGATGCCGATCCTGTTCGGCCCGATGCACATTGCCTTTCTGGAAATGGTGATCGACCCGGTCTGCTCGCTGGTGTTCGAGGCCGAGACCGAAGAAGACGGCGTGATGGACCGCCCGCCCCGCCCGCCCGCCGAGCCGTTGTTCTCGGTCCCCACGATCTTGTGGAGCCTTGTGCAGGGTGTCCTTGTGCTGCTTGTGACTGCGACAGTTTTTGCCCGGGCCCCCGGATATGGGCTGCTTGTCGATCAGGTGCGTGCCTTGACGTTCGCAACGCTTGTCCTGTGCATCGTGGTGCTGATCTTTGTTGACAGGTCTGGGGCATCGTCGGTGGTAACAGCCGTTATGAAACCCAACCGGGCGCTTGCTGTGGTACTGCCGATCGTGGGCGTCTTGCTGGCCGTTACTCTGTTCTGGCAGCCTGCGCGCGATCTGTTCGACTTTGCAGAACTTGCCCCGGTTTTTCTTGTGATCCCTGTCCTTGCAGGGCTGGTGGTGCTGCTGATCCTTGAGATGGTAAAGCCGATCTGGCAAAGCGTTGTGCGCAGGGACAGGACGGGCCGGCACTGAATTCAAACGCGGCGCTGCTGTCGCCCGTCTTGGCCCGGCCAACAGGGCAGGGGCTGCGACTGGCCTGTGATGCCGGAATGGGCCGTTCGACGTCACCCCGTTCAGGTCGGGCGCGGTGCTGCGTCTTGGCTTGCCGCCACAATGCCCTGATCGAACCCGCCAAGTCGAAGCCCCCAAAGGCCCGGACAAAGCCGGG
This sequence comes from uncultured Cypionkella sp., assembly GCA_964497815.1. GTDB lineage: Bacteria > Pseudomonadota > Alphaproteobacteria > Rhodobacterales > Rhodobacteraceae > Cypionkella. The sequence goes on along the minus strand of CAZCFC010000091.1, from coordinate 2,527 downwards.
CCTTTGGGTGTCGCGGCTGTCTTAAAAGAACGCCTGCAGACCGGTGATCGCCCGGCCCAGGATCAGCGCATGGACATCATGCGTGCCCTCATAGGTGTTGACCGTTTCAAGGTTCACCATGTGCCGCATGATCTGGTAATCTTCTTGAATGCCGTTTCCGCCATGCATATCCCGCGCCCAACGCGCCGCATCCAGCGCCTTGCCGCAGTTGTTGCGCTTGACGATCGAGATCATCTCGGGCGCGGCATTCGCCTCATCCAAAAGCCGCCCGACGCGCAAGCTGGCCTGCAGACCCAACGAAATCTCTGTCATCATATTGGCCAGTTTCAGCTGATAAAGCTGGGTCTGCGCCAAAGGTTTCCCGAACTGCCGCCGATCCAGCCCGTACTGCCGTGCCGCGCCCATGCAGAACTCGGCCGCCCCCAGGACGCCCCAGGAAATGCCATAGCGCGCCCGGTTCAGACAGCCAAACGGCCCTTTCAATCCTTCGACATGCGGCAGCAAGGCATCCTCGCCCACCTCCACGTCCTTCATCACGATTTCGCCGGTGATCGAGGCCCGCAGCGACAACTTGCCGCCAATTTTCGGAGCCGACAGCCCCTTCATGCCCTTTTCCAGCACGAACCCTTTGATCTTGCCACCGTGCGCTTCGGATTTCGCCCAAACCACAAACACATCGGCAATCGGCGCGTTGGAAATCCACATCTTTGCACCGCTCAAGACATAGCCATTGGCGGTTTTCTTCGCCACGGTCTTCATCCCGGCGGGGTCCGATCCGGCATCCGGTTCGGTCAGCCCGAAACAACCGATCCATTCGCCCGACGACAATTTTGGCAGATACTTCATGCGCTGCGCTTCGGTGCCATAGGCATAGATCGGGTACATCACCAAAGACGACTGCACCGACATCATGCTGCGATAGCCGGAATCCACCCGCTCGACTTCCCGCGCGATCAAGCCGTAAGCCACATAAGATGCACCCAGACCGCCGTATTGCTCGGGCACCGTCACGCCCAGCAGGCCCATTGCGCCCATTTCGCGGAAAATGGCCGGATCAGTGGATTCCTCGCGGTACGCAGCAACCACCCGCGGCTGCAGCTTTTCCTGCGCATAAGATCGCGCCCCGTCGCGCAACATGCGTTCTTCCTCGGTCAACTGGTCTTCCATCCGGAACGGGTCTTGCCAATCAAACCGCCCCAGATCGGGGGCGTCCTTGGCCTTCAGCTTTGGTTTGTCGGTCATCTGGGGCTCCTGTCCGTTTGGCAGGAATATTGCACAAACCTTCCGAAAAGCCTAACGAGGTTCTGACACAGCATCATGAGGAAAACTCATATGATTTCGCGCCGCTACCTGCCGTCGATGCCGTCCCTTCTGGCACTCGAGGCGGTGGACCGCACCGGCTCCGCCTCGGCCGCCGCGATGGAACTGAACCTGACGCAGGGGGCCGTCAGTCGCCAGTTGCAAGTGCTTGAGGGGCAGTTGGGCCTGGCCCTGATCATCCGTGACAAGCACCGCCTGCGCCTGACTCCAGCGGCGCAGGATTATTGCCGCGAGATCAGGCGTGCCCTGCAAGCGCTGTCGCATGCCAGCCTGACCCTGCGCGCCAATCCCCACGGTGGCGCTCTTAATCTCGCGATTCTGCCCGCCTTTGGCATGCATTGGCTGGCCCCGCGTCTGGCCAATTTCGCTGCCCAACATCCCGAAGTGACAGTGAACCTGTCCACACGGCTGAAACCCTTTGAATTTGCCAACACGCATTTTGACGCCGCCATCCATTATGGCCGTCAGGATTGGCCCGGCGTGGCTTACCTGCCACTGATGGAAGAGGATCTTGTGGCCGTGGCCGCCCCCGGCCTGCTGAAGGCGCCCCTGACGGCGGCCGATGACATTCTCTCATATCCCTTGCTGCAACTGGAAAGCCGAACCGGGGACTGGGGCCGTTGGCTTGCCCATCATGGCACGCCCGGCCAGCGCCCGGCGGCGATGCTGTTTGACCAGTTTGCCACCATGTCTCAGGGCGCGATCCATGGACTGGGCCTTGCCTTGCTGCCGTTGTTCCTGATCGAACGCGAACTGGCAGAACGCCGCCTGATCCCGGTTTTCGGCAGTCCGATCAAATCCTTGGGCAGCTATTATCTGGTCTGGCCCAAAGACCAGCCCCCGCGCGCGCCGCTGACCTCTTTCCGCAAGTGGCTGCAAACAGAACTGACTGCGTAAGATTCGATTAAAATGTGCATCCTCTGTGTTCAAATATCCTGGGGGGTAAGCCCGCAGGGCGAGGGGGGCAAAGCCCCCTTGCGTTTGATCAAACCCGCCGCCACGATGTCGCAAAGCCCGGAGCCTGCCATGCAACCCAATCACATCGGTGACGTGTCTTTCTGGTATGCCGACATCGGTCTGCCACAAAACCGCCGACCTGCGTTGACCCAAAGCACGGCGGTGGATGTGGCCATCATCGGTGCGGGCTTTACGGGGCTTTGGACGGCGTATTATCTGAAAAAGGCAAATCCCGCGCTGAATGTGCTGG
>CAZCFC010000090.1:0-10461 GCA_964497815.1 uncultured Cypionkella sp. | reverse complement strand
TGATATGGGTCGGAAAGCGGAACTCGCGTTCGCGTTTCTTCACCTTGTCGCGGCCAGCCAAGGCTTCGCGTGGAAGGACCTCGCCGCGCAGGGTTTTCTCGATCATGCCGCGCAGGCGGGGCAGGCGGCTGACCTCATACGGGCGGCCGTCCGAGTCCTGAATCCAGAACACCGGAGTCGCGTAGCCGTCTTTGGAGGTATAGGTGCGGGCATCGACGACGTTTGCGCCGACCAAGGCCAAGGCCCCGGCCAGACGGGAAAAGATGCCAGGATGGTCGGCCAGCGCGAAACAGGCGCGGGTGGCATCACGGCTGGGTTCGGGATGAAGGTCGATCCTGATCTGATCATCGCCCAGGCCCAGAAGCAGGCGGGCGAAGACCTCTTGGGTGTCGGTGGACAGGCCTTGCCAATAGGGCGCGTAATGGCGGCTGACCTCATGGCGCAGGTCTTTGGCATCCCAATCCGAGAGCCGGGCGCGCAGGGCGGCCTTGGCCTCATCCTCGCGCTTTTCGCGATTCACATTCTCAAGCCCGCCTTCGAGGGCCTCGGCTGTCTGGCTGTGCAACTGACGCAGCAGCATGGCCTTCCAGTTGTTCCAGGTGTTGGGGCCGACGCCGCGAATGTCGCAGACGGTCAGCACCGTCAACAGGTCCAGTCGTTTGCGGGTTTTGACCGCCTTGGCGAAATCGCGCACGGTGCGGGGATCGCCTATATCGCGTTTCTGCGCCATGTCCGACATCAGCAGATGATAGCGCACCAGCCATTCGACGGTTTCGCATTCCTCGTTCGTCAGGCCAAGACGCGGGCAGATGCGACGTGCAATCTGCGCCCCGATGATGGAGTGATCCTCGGGGCGGCCCTTGCCGATATCATGCAGCAAAAGCGCCACATAGATCACCTTGCGGTTCACGCCGGCGGTCAGGATGCCCGAGGCGACCGGCAATTCCTCGACCAACTCACCACGTTCGATCTGTGCCAGAACCGAGATGGTCTGGATGATATGTTCGTCCACCGTGTAGTGGTGGTAGACGTTGAATTGCATCATCGCGACGATGTTTTCAAATTCGGGGATGAAGGCGGACAGTACGCCCAATTCGTTCATCCGCCGCAAGCCGCGTTCGGGGTTGCCGTGTTTCAGCAGCAGGTCCAGAAATATGCGCACGGCTTCGGGGGTGTCGCGCAGATCATCGTCGATCAGGTGCAGATTTGCCGCGACCATCCGCATGATGTTGGGGTGCAGCAGGTACCCTGATCGCAGAGCCTCTTCGAACACGCGCAACAGGTTCAGCGGGTCTGACAAGAATTTCGCCGGGTCCAGAACGTCCAGCCGCCCCTGCACCAGCTTGAATGGCGGTTTGACCTTTTTGCGACTGAAAAAGCCCATGATGCGGGCTTCGGGTTTGGCGTGGCGGGCCTCCAGTTCGGTCAGGAAAACGCGGGTCAGTTCGCCCACGCGGGTGGCGTGGCGGAAGTAGTCCTGCATGAACAACTCGACCGCGCGGCGGCCAGCGGCATCGCGGTAGCCCATCCGGGCCGCTACCTCGACCTGCAAGTCGAACGTCAGCTGATCGGTGCAGCGCCCGGTGATGTAGTGCAGGTGGCAGCGCGCGGCCCAAAGGAAGGTTTCGGCGCGTTCAAACATGTCATATTCTTCGCGCGTCAGCAGGCCTGCGCCGACCAGACCGGCCGACGACGGCACCCGGTGCAGGTATTTGCCGATCCAGTACAAGGTTTGCAGATCGCGCAGACCGCCCTTGGCCTCTTTGACGTTCGGCTCAAGCACATAGCGTTGCCCGCCCTGCCGCTTGTGGCGTTCTGCGCGTTCGGCCAGCTTGGCCTCGATGAATTCGGGACCGGTGTTGCGGAACAGCTCGGCCCAAAGCTTGTCGCCCAGTTCGGTGGCCAGTTTTGCGTGACCGGCGATGAAGCGGTGTTCCAGAAGTGCGGTGCGGATGGTGACATCATCGCGGCCAAGGCGCAGGCAATCTGCGACCGTGCGGCTGGCATGCCCGACCTTCAGCTTGAGGTCCCAAAGTATGTAAAGCATCGATTCGATGACCGATTCCGCCCAAGGCGTGATCTTCCACGGGGTCAGGAACAGCAGGTCCACATCCGAATGCGGGGCCATCTCGGCACGGCCAAAGCCGCCGACCGCCAGCACGGAAATCCGTTCCGCTTCGGTCGGGCTGGGCAAGGGATGCAAGTGTTGACGCGCGACCATCAGCGCGGTGGTCACCAGCACATCTGTCAGATGCGATTGCGCCGTCACAAGCGCGCGGGCGGCCAGGGGGCGATCGGTAAAAGCCTGAAGCAACAGGGCGTTGCCGCGCGCCTTGGCCTCGGCCATGTGGCGCACCGCGATGGCGCGTACGGTGCGGGCGTCGGGCTTGGGGCTGATCTCGGCCGAAATGGCGGCAATCAGGGCGGGACCGTCGATCAGTTCCGCCGCCGGGATCAGCAGTTCAGCGACCGGCAGCGGAAAATCTGTGTCTTTCATGGCGTTCTTTAGAAGCCTACGCCGCCAAAGCTGCGCGGTGCCGGATCGACGATCACCAGCTTGCCGCCCCGGATCTGCGCCACGGCAAGACCACGTTCGTTGGTGCCATCGGCGCGCAGGCGGAAGATGCCGTTGACACCGACAAAGCCCGACCCCTGGGTCAGTGCCGCCTTTGAGACAGCGCCCTGAATGTCACGTTTCATCAGCGCGCCGATGGCCGCGATGCCGTCATAGGCAAGGCCCGAAATCGGGTGCGGCGGTTCGCTGTAGGCGGCTTCATAGCGCGACTGGTACTGTGCATAAAGCGCAGGATCGGGCAACGCGAACCAGCCGCCCTGCACGCCCGGAAGTGACAGCGTGGCTGCGGGAATATCCCAGCGGGTCAGGCCGATGAACTGTGCATTGGACGAGGACAGGCCGTTGTCGGCCAGCAATTGGCTGACCAGGGGCAACGCACCTGCGGTGTCAGCGGTCAGGAACACCGCCTGCACACCGTTGTCTTTGGCAGACTTGGCAATGCCGGGGGCCGCCGAAACCACGCCGTTTTGCGAGAACTCATAGCTGCCGGTTGCCACAACCGACCCACCCGCAGCCGCCACGCCCTGCGCTATCGCCGCGCGGCCCTGATCGCCTGCGGTGTTGCGGTCGTGTACGATCATGATCTTGGATTTGCCCTGACGGACCGAATAAGACGCCAGACGTTTGGCGGTGTTGCCAAAGGTCGGCCCCAGCACGAACACGTTGTTGCCAGCGATGTCGGGGTTGTTCGAGAAGGCCAGCACGTTCACGCCTTGCCCCGCCACGGCCACGCCAGCGGCATTTGCCTCTTGCGCGAAGACCGGACCAAGGATGATCTGCGCGCCTTCGGCCACGGCTTTGCTTGCCATCGCGGCGGCCTGTGCGGGTTTGCCGGCGGTGTTGTACACACGCAGATCAACCTTTGCGCCGCCCAGATCGGCAATCGCCAGCCGGGTTGCGTTCTGCAGCGACCGCGCCAGAAGCTCGTCGCTGGCCTGACCGGATCCGCCGGGCACCAAAAGCGCCACCTGGATCTTGCCCGAGACAGTGCCGCCCCCTGTGACAGGGCCCGCCGTGGGCGTACAGGCGGCCAGCAGAACGGCCGCAGCGCCAACAACAATTTGGCCCAGCGACTTGCGGGCCTGCTTCAAAACAGACAACATGGGTTTCCTCACTAGGTAGCGCTCGGCACAAGATGTTCAGCCTATTCGGCTTGGGGCCAGAAGTAAACTTACCCAAAGGGGAAATGGCGTGTCGATCAGCAATTCCACGCCATTGAAAACGCGGCTGGTGCCGGGGCTGCATTTTCTGGCCACACCGATTGGCGCCGCGCGCGATATCACGCTGCGGGCGCTGGATATTCTGGCATCGGCAGATGTGTTGGCGGCCGAAGACACGCGGACCCTGCGACATCTGATGGAAATTCATGGGGTTGCCTTGGGTGACCGCCCGCTTGTGGCCTATCACGAGCATAACAATGATGTGGCGCTGCCGCGCCTGTTGCGCGCGATGGCGGAAGGGAAATCGGTGGCTTACGCGTCAGAAGCCGGCACACCCTTGATCTCTGACCCCGGCTTTCAACTGGGCCGGGCTGCGATTGCCGAAGGCTACTCCGTGCTGTCCGCACCTGGTCCTTCGGCGGTTCTATGCGCCCTGACCGTGTCGGGCCTGCCAAGTGATCGCTTCATGTTCGCAGGCTTTGCCCCCGCAACGAAATCAGCCCGCGAGACGTTTCTGCGCGATTTGGCCCAAGTGCAGGCGACGCTGATTCTGTATGAATCGCCAAAGCGGATTAACCAACTGTTAGATGATTTGGTGCAAATATTGGGGGCAGGGCGTAACGCTGCGGTGTGCAGGGAATTGACAAAGCGATTCGAAGAAGTGTCGCGCGGAACTTTGGCGGAACTGGCAGCGGCCTTTGACGGGCGCGATGTGAAGGGCGAAATCGTTGTCCTCATTGATCGTGCCCCCGAACAGGTGGCGGATGCCGCAACGGTGGAACAGGCTTTGGATCAGGCGCTTACCCATATGTCGATGAAGGATGCGGCGGCGGCTGTGGCGCAGGCCTATGGGCTGGCGCGGCGTGATGTGTATCAACTTGCGTTGAAAAGGGCAGGACAATGAGTGGGGCACGATCCTATCACGCGGGGCTTTCTGCCGAAGATCAGGTGGCGCAGTTATATGCGCGGTCCGGGCGCGATGTTTGCGCACGTCGCTGGCGCGGGTCTGCGGGGGAAATTGATCTGATCGCCCGGGATGGTGCAAATGTGATTTTCATCGAGGTCAAGCAAAGCAAGACCCATGCACAGGCGGCGGAACATCTGACACCCCGGCAAATGGCGAGGATTTACAACACGGCGTCGGAGTTTCTGGCGGGCGAACCCAATGGTCAGTTGACCGATGTGCGCATTGATCTGGCGATGGTTGATGCGATGGGCCGGATTGAGGTTCTGGAAAACGCCTACGCCGCGTGATTGCATCCGGGGCGGGCTTGCGCCATCAAAGGCGTGAAACGTGCGGAGAGCAAGATGCCCCTTAAGGTAGCACTACAGATGGACCCGATCGGGTCGGTCAATATCAACGGTGACAGCACCTTCCGAATCGCGCTTGAAGCGCAGGCCCGGGGGCATTCGTTGTTTTTCTATACGCCTGACAAGTTGGCTTTTGTTGAAGGCCGGGTCATGGCGCGGGGGTTCCCCATCACGCTGCGGCGTGAAGCCGGCAATCACGTCAGTTATGGGCCGGAAACCGAGGTGGATCTGGGCGAGTATGACGTGGTCTGGCTGCGTCAGGATCCGCCGTTTGACATGGGATATATAACCACCACGCATTTGCTGGACATGATACACCCCAGGACTTTGGTGGTGAATGATCCGTTCTGGGTCCGGAATTACCCCGAAAAACTGCTGGTTCTGCGCTTTCCCGAACTGACACCACCCACGGCGATTGCCCGCGATCTGCAGACCATCCGGGATTTCAAGGCGCGGCATGGCGATATCATTCTGAAGCCGCTGTACGGAAATGGTGGTGCTGGTGTGTTCCGGCTGGACCCGAATGACCGCAATCTGGCCAGCCTTTATGAGATGTTCACGGGCATGAACCGCGAGCCGATGATCGTGCAGAAGTTTCTGCCCGATGTGTCCAAAGGCGACAAGCGGGTTATCCTTGTCGATGGCGAGCCTGTGGGGGCGATCAACCGGGTGCCGCAGACTGGGGAAACCCGGTCCAACATGCATGCGGGCGGGCGGCCTGAAAAGGTGGGGCTGACCCCGCGCGATCTGGAGATCTGCGCGACCATCGGCCCGGTTCTGCGTGAACATGGGCAGGTTTTCGTCGGAATTGACGTGATCGGCGACTATCTGACCGAAATCAACGTCACCTCGCCCACCGGGATTCAAGAATTGGAGCGGTTTGATGGAACCAACACCGCCGAACGCATCTGGCAAGTGATCGAAGCCAAGCGCGGACTATGAGCACAAGCTTGCGCGTCGTCTCATGGGGGATGCGCTGGCTGGTGAAGCCGATGTTGCTGCGGACCGGGCATGTCGGTGCGGCCAGATGGGGCATGCGGCTGGCAACCCTGGGTTTCCCGTTGCCGTCTGGGGTTGCTGTCACGCACAGCAGTGACGGTTGGCGGCTGCGGCCGCAGGCACCCGGCGCGATGGTGGTGCTGTATTTCCACGGTGGGGCCTATATCGCGGGCAGTCCATGGACCCATCGCGGATTGTTGGGCCGGATGGCCAAGGCTGCGGGTGTTGTCGTTGTGGCCCCGGATTATCCATTGGCCCCCGAACACCCCGCGCCTGCGGCGTTTGAGGCGGGACGCAAGGCTTTTGCCAGGCTGCAGGCAGAAGGGGTCGCGGCGGGTGCAATCATTCTGGCAGGCGATTCTGCGGGTGGGGGTCTGGCTGCCGCGCTGGCCGATGATCTGGCAGGGCGCGGGATTGCGATTGGCGGTCTGATCCTGCTGTCGCCCTGGTTGGATATGACGCTGTCGGGCGCGTCGATCCAGGACAACGCGTTGGCCGATCCGCTGTTGCCCGTCGCGCGGGTGCGGCAGGCGGTTGCTCAGATCAGGGGGAATCTGGCGTTGGATGATCCGCGATTGTCGCCGCTGTTTGGCACTGCGCCAACCGCCCGGCCGACGCTTGTTCTGGTTGGAGAGGATGAAATCCTGCTGGACGATTCGCGGCGGTTTGCGGCGGCCTTGCAGGCCAGGGGCGCGCGGGTAGATTTGCACGTCGAGCCGTACGCCCCGCATGTTTACCCCTTCCTGGCGCCTTATGTTCCCGAAGCGCGGCGGGCGATCCGCCAGATTGCGCGGTTCATCCGTTCGATTTCGCCCCCACCGCCAGCCGATAGCTGACCGCTTCGGCAATGTGAGGCAGGCGAACATCTGCCGCGCCATCCAGATCTGCGATGGTGCGGGCCACCCGCAGGACCCGGTGATAGCCGCGCGCAGACAGCCCGAATCGTTCGGCCACGCGGGCCAGAAGGGTGCGGCCCTCGGGGTCGGGGGCCGCGGCCTGATCCAGCAGGCTGCCTTCCATATCGGCATTCACACGCACCTTGTCATGGCCCTGAAAGCGCGCGGTCTGCACGGCGCGGGCGGCGGTGACGCGGGCGCTGATGGTGGCAGACGTGTCGCCGCTGGCTGGCAGATCAAGATCGGTGTAGGCCACGGGCGGGACCTCGACCCGCAGATCGAACCGATCCATCAGCGGCCCGGAAATGCGGCCCAGATAATCGTCGCCGCACAAGGGCACCTTGGCGCAGGCACGTGCCGGGTCTGACATATAACCGCACTTGCAGGGGTTTGCGGCGGCGACCAGCAGGAATTGGCAGGGGTAGCGGATATGGGCATTGGCGCGGGCAACCATGATTTCGCCGGTTTCGATCGGCTGACGCAGGGTTTCCAGCACGGCGCGGGGAAATTCGGGGAATTCATCCATGAAGAGAACGCCGTTGTGGGCCAGTGAAATTTCCCCCGGTTTCGCACCCTTTCCCCCGCCCACGATCGCAGCCATGGACGCTGTGTGATGCGGTTCCCGAAAGGGGCGGCTGCGGGATATACCGCCCTCGGACAACAGGCCCGCCAGCGAATGAATCATCGAGGTTTCAAGGGCTTCCAGCGCGGAAAGCTGTGGCAGGATGCCGGGCAGGCGGGCGGCGAGCATCGACTTTCCAGACCCCGGACTGCCCACCATCAGCACATGATGCCGCCCGGCAGCGGCGATTTCCAGCGCGCGTTTGGCACGTTCCTGCCCTTTGACATCGCGGAAATCGCGGCTTTGTGGGGCGCGCGTGACCTCTCCGGCTTCGGCGGGGGTGATCGGGGATTGGCCGGTGTAGTGGCGGACCACCTCGTCCAGCGAGTTGGCCGCCAGCACCTGCGTGGCCCCGACCCAAGCGGCCTCGGCCCCGCAGGCCTTGGGGCACAAAAGCGCGCGGTCGGCCTCGGCGGCTGCCATGGCGGCGGGCAACGCGCCGATCACCGGGATCAGGCGGCCATCAAGCGACAGTTCCCCCAGCGCCACCGTCGCCTCCACCTCGTCCTTGGGGATGATGTCAAGCGCCGCCAGCAGGGCCAGCGCGATGGGCAGATCAAAATGCGAGCCTTCCTTGGGCAGGTCGGCGGGGGAAAGGTTGACCGTGATCCGCTTGGACGGCAGCGCGATTGACATGGCGGCCAAAGCGGCGCGAACGCGTTCGCGGGCCTCGGATACCGCCTTGTCGGGCAGGCCGACGATGCCGAAATAGGGCATGCCGGGGGCGACAGCGCATTGCACTTCGACCAACCGCGCCTCGACCCCTTCAAAGGCCACTGTGTAGGCCCGTGCGACCATTGCGCCCCTCCCGGTTTGGTTAACGGCTAGGGCGCAATGGTTTACGAAAGGTAAATCAGCCGTGATAAATCGCCATGAATTGCGGCCAGGCCTGCGGATCTGCGACGGTTTTGTCACGGCAAAAGGCGTTGCAAAAGCCAAAGCGGCGGCCATTCAGCTCTAGCACATGGGTCACAGGCTTGCCCGAGTAGGGGCAGGCGGTGTTTTCTGACTGTGTACCCTCGACCGGGTGGGCAGGCAGGGGGCTTGGCCCCGGCCACGCGCGGCGGGGATAATCGCGGCGGTAATACTCTTGATCTGCGCCATCGGCATGGCCCATCGCGCGCCAGCGCCGGAAGGACGGATGCGCAAGGTGGGCCTGGACATAGGCCATGGCCTGCGGCCCAACCGCCAGATTGTAGCCTGCAATCCGGGCCGCCACCGGAGCAAAGAAGGCATCGGCGGCAGAGTAATCGCCACATAGCCACACCGCCGAGCCGCTTTCCTTTTTCGCCCAAGCCCAGATGGTTTCCAGCCGCGCCAGATCGGCCATCACCTCGGGGCCCGGAGCACAATCGACGTAAGATGCGCGCAGGTTCATCGGGCAATGGTTGCGCAGGGCACCGAAACCGGCGTGCATTTCCGCCGTCAGAACGCGGGCGATGGCGCGCATCCCGGGGGTGGCAGGCCACAGACCGGCCTTGGGGTGGCGGCTTGCCAGTTCTTCGGCAATCGCAATGGTTTCCGGCACAACAACCCCATCAGGGGTGCGCATGGTCGGGGCGGTCTTGCCGGGGAAGAAGTCCTTCAGCAGAGTGGCCAATTCATCGGTGTAAAGCCGCGCACCGTGGGTTTGCACCGGGATGTCAAAGGCATCAAACAACAGCCAGCCGCGCAGGGACCAGCTTGAATAGGCGCGGTCACCGATAACAAGATCATAAGTCATCGCAGGTTCCTTCTTGGGGGCCGGGCTTGGGGTCTGGGATTGGAGTCCGGGCAGGCTAGGCGAGAATAACCCATCAGGAAAACCCGTGTTTTTGTGTCGGCGCAGATCACTGGAAGTGATGGCAAAGCATAAAAGCTGAATCTGAAGGAAATATTTGCGCGGGGGTGATCCGTCCGGCGGTTGCCCGCGTATTACTTTAAAATGGGCAGACTGCCCGTCAGGGGGATGCAATGGCGTTTGACGGAGATACCGATAAAACCCTGTCCCGGCAGGCCCGCGCGGCCGAATTGCTGGACGCGGAAACCGAATTGCGGCTGGCTTATGCCTGGCGCGATCATCGGGATGAGGCTGCGCTGCACCGGCTGATCACCGCCTATATGCGGCTGGCGATTTCGATGGCGTCGAAGTTCCGTCGTTATGGCGCGCCGATGAATGATCTGATTCAAGAGGCGTCGCTGGGTCTGATGAAGGCCGCGGAAAAGTTCGATCCCGACCGGGGCGTTCGGTTTTCGACCTACGCGGTCTGGTGGATCAAGGCCAGCATTCAGGACTATGTGATGCGAAACTGGTCGATGGTCCGCACCGGGTCCACCAGCGCGCAAAAGTCGCTGTTTTTCAATCTGAAACGTGTACAGGCCAAGCTGGAGCGTGAAGCAGCCGCCTTGGGTGAAAGCCTGGATCAGCACCAGCTGCGCGAGAAGGTGGCGCATGAAATCGGCGTGTCACTGGCGGAAGTAGAGATGATGGAGGGGCGGCTTTCGGGCTCTGACGCGTCGCTGAACGCGACTCAGGCCAGTGATGAGGACGGGCGTGAGTGGATTGACGCCTTGGAAGACGACGGCCCGCAGGCGGCGGATCATGTCGAGGCAAGCCATGACAGGGTGCAGTTGCGCGGCTGGTTGGCGCACGCCCTGGGCCAGTTGAACGCGCGCGAACGCTATATCGTGCTGGAGCGCCGGTTGCAGGAGACACCTCGGACGCTTGAGTCTCTGGGGGTGGAAATGGGGCTGTCCAAAGAGAGAATTCGCCAGTTGGAGGCTGCTGCCTATGCAAAATTGCGGCGGACCCTTGAAGCCCAGACGCCGGAGCTGCATCACTTCCTTTCATGAGGATATTACCCGTTCTTGCCGCCGTGATTGCTTTGCCCGCCGGGGCAGGGCAAATTGCGCCTGATG
>CAZCFC010000089.1:0-10512 GCA_964497815.1 uncultured Cypionkella sp. | reverse complement strand
GCGCCCGGAATGACCGATCTGACAGCAGATCTTGGCGCGGGTTTCGGTATGGATGAAATCGTTGATCCGCTTCCACGCCGCCTCGTGTTTGGGGGTATACAGCCCGGTACAGCCGGGCGTGATGCGGCCATTCGCAGACACGCAGGTCATTTCGGTGTAAACCAGCCCGGCCCCGCCCTTGGCACGTTCGGCGTAATGCACGAAATGCCAATCGCCGGGCACACCATCGACCGCGCGGTATTGCGCCATCGGCGACACCACCACCCGGTTTTCCAACGCCATGCCCCGCAACTGGAAGGGCGCGAACATTGGCGCGCGGCCCGGCTGACCGCCATATTGCGCCTGATACCAATCTTCGGTTTCACGCAACCATTCCGGATCGCGCAGCCGCAGGTTTTCGTGACTGATCCGCTGTGATCTGGTCAGCAGAGAATAGGCAAATTGCTGCGGCGGCAGGTCCAGATAACGCTCAACCTCTTCGAACCACTCCAGCGAGTTGCGCGCCGCCGATTGCAGCCGCAGCACCTCGACCCGGCGCTCGGCCTGATAGCGTTCAAACGCCGCCTGCATGTTCGGTTCGCTGTGCAGGTATTCCGCAAGCGCAATCGCACTGTCAAACGCCAGCCGCGACCCCGACCCGATCGAGAAATGCCCCGTCGCCGCCGCATCCCCCATCAGCACCACATTTTCATGATACCAGGTGCCGCAGATCACGCGCGGGAACTGCATCCACACCGCGGATCCGCGCAAATGCGCCGCGTTCGACATCAGATCATGCCCGCCCAGATGGGCCGCAAAGATCTTGCGGCAGGTTTCCACCGTTTCTTCCTTGGACATATCGGCAAAGCCCCAGCGGTCCCAGGTGTCGGGCAGGCATTCCACGATGAAGGTCGCGGTGTTGTCGTCGAACTGATAGACATGCGCCCAGACCCAGCCGTGTTCGGTCTTCTCAAAAATGAAGGTGAAGGCGTCGTCGAATTTGGCATGGGTGCCCAACCAGACGAACTTGCATTTGCGCAGATCAATATCGGGCTGGAACACGTCGGCGTATTCGCGGCGCACCAGCGAATTGATGCCATCGGTCGCCACCACCAGATCATAGTCCTTGCGGTAGTCTTCCGCGCTGCGGAACTCGGTTTCGAACTGCATCTCGACGCCCAACTCGCGTGCCCGGGCCTGCAGCAGCACCAGCATCGCCTTGCGGCCAATCCCGGCAAAGCCGTGCCCGCCCGACACTGTGCGCACGCCATTGTGCACCACGGCAATATCGTCCCAATACGCGAACTGGCTGCGGATCGCTTCGGTGCTGACCGGATCATTCTTTTGCATCCGGCCCAGCGCGTCATCCGACAGCACCACACCCCAGCCGAACGTGTCATTGGCCTTGTTGCGCTCCATCACCACCACCTGATGCGATGGGTCGCGCAGCTTCATCGAGATTGCAAAGTAAAGCCCAGCCGGACCTCCGCCCAAACACAGAACCTTCATGGCCATTCCCCTTTATGCGTTGCAGACAGCCTGACACTGGCCGAAAACAATTTCAAGCTTGAAATTTCCGACTTGAACTTTTGCCGCAGCGGTGCAGAGTGGCACCATGCAACACCTGATCATCACCCCCCGCGCCGGATGGGTGCAACTTACCCTGAACCGGCCCGACGCCAAGAACGCGCTGAACACCGCGATGTTGGCGGCTTTGGCCGCTGCCTTGGCGCAGGCCGACGCCGACCCCGGCCTTCACGCAGCCCTTGTCCATGGCAGCGCGGGCAACTTCGCCGCCGGGGCAGATATTGCCGAGATCGAAACCAAAACGGCGGCGGAGGCGGCGGTTGATCCGCGCAAAACCCATTGGGCGGCGATCCGGGGGTTTTCCAAACCGTTGATCGCGGCAGTGGATGGCTTTGCGCTGGGGGGCGGGTTTGAACTGGCCTTGATGGCCGATCTGATGGTGGCCGGGATGGACGCGCGGCTGGGTCTGCCGGAAACCAACCTTGGCCTGATCCCGGGCGCAGGGGGCATTCAACGCCTGATGGCGCTGGCAGGCCGCGCCCGCGCCAGCCGCATGGTGATGACAGGCGACATGATCGACGGCCAAACCGCCCATGATTGGGGCATCGCGGGCTATCTGGCCAGCGGGTCGGCGCTGGACGCGGCCACAGATCTGGCGGATCGCATCGCCAAGCGCGCACCTCTTGCGCTGCAAGCCGCCAAGGTGGCCCTGGTGGCCGGGGATGAAGGCGCGCGCGCCTTTGGCCTTGAACGCGCAGGGTTTGAGGCATTGATGGACAGCGCCGACAAAGCCGAAGGCATCGCGGCCTTCCGCGCCAGACGCAAACCACAGTTCCGGGGGGAATGATGCACACCATCGGAATTGTCGGTCTTGGCACCATGGGGCTTGGTATCGCGCAAGTGTTTGCGCAGGCAGGCTTTGCCACCATTGCCACCGACGCCCACGCCCCCGCGCGCGACAGCGCCCGCAGCCGCATGGAACAGGCGCTGAGTGCCCGCGTTCTGGCCGGCAAGCTGACGGCAGCGGCGCGCGACGCCACATTGTCGAACCTGACAGTGGTGGAAACCCTTAGCGCCCTGGCCCCCTGCGATCTGGTGATCGAGGCGATTGTGGAACAGCTGGAGGCCAAGCAGGCGCTGTTTGCCGCCCTTGAGCCCATCGTGAAGTCCACTGCGGTTCTGGCCACCAATACCTCGTCCATCCCGGTGGCCTTGATCGCGGCCAAGGCACAAACCCCCGACCGCATCCTTGCGCTGCATTTCTTCAACCCGCCAACGGCAATGAAGCTGGTGGAACTTGCCCCCCATGCCGGTACGTCTTCGCAGGCGGTGACGCTGGTTCGCACCCTGACCGAGGCCGCAGGCAAGACTGTCATCGAATGTCCCGACCGTCCGGGCTTTATCGTCAATCGCTGTGCCCGCCCCTATTACGGCGAGGCTTTGGCCCTGCTGGCCGAAGGTCACACCGCCGCAGAGATCGACGCCGCGATGATGGCTGCAGGCTATCGGCTTGGGCCGTTTGCGCTGATGGACCTGATCGGTGCCGATATCAATCTGGCCGCAACCGAAGGGCTGGCCGCCGCGATGGGCCATCACCCCCGGTATCACGTCTTCCCCGCATTGCGCGCGCAAGTGGCTGCGGGCCATCTGGGCCGCAAGACCGGGCAGGGTTTCATCCACCCCACCACCGTGACAGCCGCCGCGCACCCAGCCATCGCGCAGCGCATCGAGGCCACCCTGATCAACGAGGCGGCGTGGCTTCTGGCCGAGGGCGGCACCAGTTCTGACAGCATCGACACCGCGATGAGGCTGGGCCTGAACTTTCCGCATGGCCCGTTTCAGGCCTTGGCGCAGTATGGCAAACCCGCGGTGCTTGCCACCCTGTCGGCACTTGCCGCTGCCACCCCCGACCTTGCGCTTCGCTATGCCCCCGCCCCTTATCTGACAGAGTGACCCATGTCCGAAACCTATTTCCTTTATCACTCGATCGGCATGTATCCCGGCAAAGACCGCGATCTGGCCGGGGCACTGGCCGAATTTGCCTTTGTCTGGGGCAAGCCGGATGACGGCCAATGGGCCTATGCCCTTGGCGCGCGGCAACGCTTTATCGACCGCTGGCGCGCAATCCTGAAGGCCCCCACCCACAGCCTGACCACCACCGAGAATGTCACCGCGTCGCTCCACACCCTGCTGGCATCGCTGCCGCAGGGCCACCTGCAAGGCCGCCGCGTGCTGGTCGGGGCGGATTGCTTTCCGTCCAACCACTTTCTGCTGGCGGGTATGGCCGAGAAATACGGCTTTACCCTGCACACCGTGCCGTTGCGCCAAGGTGCCGCCTATGTTGAGGATGATGATTTTCTGGACGCCTGGACGCCCGAGGTGGGGCTGGCCTTGTTGACATGGGTGTCGTCGCTGACCTCTCACCGCATAGACCTGAAGCGCTTGGTCGCCCATGGTCGCCGCATGGGGTCGCTGATTGGCACCGACATCACGCAGGCGGCAGGGTTGATCCCTTATGACGTGATGGCACCCGAGGTGGATTTCACCCTGTCGACCAGCCTGAAGTGGATGTGCGGCACGCCGGGGGCCGGGATCTTGTACGTCTCGCCCCGGCTGATCCAACATTGCCACCCCGAGCTGCGCGGCTGGTTTTCGCAGGCCAATCCCTTCAACTGGGACATCACCGCCTTTGCCTATGCCCCCGACATCCGCCGATTTGACAATGGCACGCCCGGGACCATGGCAGCGCTGGCCAGCCTGCCTGCGCTGGACTGGCACGCGCATCAGGACCAAAGCGCGCTGCTGGCCCACAACCGCCGCCTGACCGCCCGCCTGATCGAGGCCGCAGATCAGCTGGCGCTGCCGCTGCTGACCCCCCGTGATCCCGCCAAGCGCGGCGGCTCGGTGATGCTGCGCCTGCCCGACAGCCACCCCGCCCCGCAGATCGTGGCCGGTTTGCGCGCGAAAGGCATCACTACCGACGCCCGCAGCCAGACCCTACGGCTGTCACCGGGCATCCTGACAACGATGGCGGGGACAGAAGCGTTGATCGCGGCATTGACCGGTTTGCTGCGCGCCTGATTGCGGGGCAGCAATGTGGCGGGCCTGAAAGGACGGCTGTGCGGCATGCATGTCGGTGGGGGGTTTTGCACCCCCCACACCCCCCGCAGGATATTTGTGCACAGAGGATGAGAATTTTAGTCAAATTCTTTGCATATCGGGCGCGGTCTTACCCCCGCCGATGCGTGGCGGCCACCCGCGCCACCTCTTCGTAGATGCCCGACAGGACGTTCAGCGTCCGCGCCGCTTCGGCCAGACGTGCCGAAAAACCCGGCAGGCTGGCGATTTCCGCCAAAAGCAAGCGGCGGCGCAGCACGCCGTATTCGTCCGTCACCCGGCGGCCTTCGACCGTACACTGATAGGTGACGCCCGACCGCCCCGCGCCTTGCCGCTCGACCAACCCCGCGGCAAGTAATTTGCGCAACGAATACTGTATGTTCGGCACATCATCGCGATTGGTCAGGCGCGCCAGATCCTTCATGGTCTTGGGCCGCTCATTCATCCGGATGATGTGCAGCAGCGCGTTTTCCGGCCCCGTTGCCGCCAGATCACAGACCCCGGCCAAACATTCCGACTGCCAGCGCCCGAATCCTTCAAACGTGCGCATCAGCGCAAATTCAAGTTCGGTCGCTTCGACCTCGACCGCGCTGTGGGCCAGATGCCAACGGAAATCCAACCCAGGCTCTGCCGCATCATTTTGAGTTTGAACGATTTTTCCAACCATGCCGCGCGCCTCCTGCACCCCCCCACAATCCGCTGCAAATTCCGTTGACGCAATGCGATTTTACGATAGAGTTTCAAACATAAAATAAATCCAAAAAACCACAGGGAGACCACCATGACCCAGAACCCGATGCTGTCGGGCGACCACTTTCGCTTGGGCACTTTTTCCAGCAATTGCTCTTCCGGGATGACCCCCACGAAGATTGCCGAACGCTGGGACAACTCGTGGGACAACAACCTGAAGCTGGCGCAGATGCTGGATGATGCAGGCATTGATTTCATGCTGCCGATTGCGCGCTGGATCGGCTATGGCGGCGAGACCGATTTCCATGGCGGTGTGCTGGAGACGATGACATGGGCTGCGGGCCTGCTAGCCGCCACCAAGAATATCGCGGTCTTTGCCACCATTCACACGGCGGCCAACCATCCGGCGGTGGTGGCCAAGCAGATCGCCACCATCGACCAGATCGGCCATGGCCGCGCAGGTCTGAACATCGTTGCAGGCTGGAACAAGCCGGAATACGAGGCGCTGGGACTGTCGCTGCCCGATGATCACGAAACCCGCTATGCCTATGCGCAGGAATGGTTCGACCTGATCCGCAAGCTTTGGGCCTCGGACACGCATTTCGACTGGGATGGCAAGTATTTCAAGGCCAAGAAGATCAAGGGCAACCCTGCGCCGGTGCGCGGATCGGTCCCGATCATCAATGCCGCAGGCAGCCCCCAGGGCCGCGAATTCGCCACCGACAACGCCAACTTCCTGTTCACCCCCGCGATTGATCTGGATCGGTCCAAAGCCGAAATCGTGGACCTGAAGGCGCAGGGGGCCGCCAAGGGCCGCAAGATCGACGTGCTGACCTTCAGTCATGTCATCTGCCGCCCGACCCGCGCAGAGGCCGAAGCGTTTGCCAAGCACACCGCCGTCGACAATGCCGATACCGACGCCATCGACAATCTGGTCAATCTGCAATTCGCCCATGCCCACAGCTTTCCGCATGATCTTCTGGCGCAGATCAAGCACCTGTTTGCGCTGGGTCACGGCGGCTTTCCGCTGATTGGCACGCCCGATGACGTGGCCGAAGGCATCCTGAAACTGCACGCCACGGGCTTTGCCGGAACCACGCTGTCCTTCGTTGATTACGTGGCCGAGTTCCCCTATTTCCGCGACAACGTGCTGCCGAAACTGAAAGCGGCCGGAATCCGATAAATCCTTTGCCTTTGGGCAAAATACCCCTAACTACAGCCTCGCTGGACCATTCGGCGAGGCCACCAAGGACGCCCCATGTCATCGCCAGACCCGACCGCCTTCCGCCATGCCATGCGCGCCGTCATCGGCAATTGCAGCCTGATCACCACCGGAACCGACCAGGACGCCAACGGGCTGATCGTGACTTCGGCGGTATCGTTGTCGGTCGAACCGCCGACGCTGCTGGTCTGTGTCAACCGCCAATCCTCCAGCTTTGCCACCTTGAAAGCCACCGGCTTTTTCGGCTGGTCCTGTCTCGGTGCCGCGCATCAGCCGGTGGCCGAGCGTTTTTCCGGCGTGACCGGCGTACGCGGCCCGGCGCGCTATGACGGCGCCGACTGGGAAACCGCCGTGACCGGCGCTCGGCTGCTGGTGGGGGCACCGACGGCCTTTGACTGCACCATTGAAGAAATGATTGACCGGGCCACCCATACCATCGTGATCGGCCGCGTTCAGGCGATCCGCAGCACGCCGGGCGCAGGCGCGCTGACCTACTGGCACGGCGCTTACCGGGCTTTGGCCGACTGAGGCCACCCACCCGCCGCGGGATTTCATCTTGTCCCAAATACCCCCGCCGGAGGCTTCTGCCGATACAACCGGCGCGGGGCTTGGGGTTATGCGAAACTGCGGATCGTGGCCAAAGCCCCTTCCAAAGCCCGGCCCTCTTCATCCATCAAGGCCGCCTCGCGCAGCCGTCTGGCCCAGTCAGCCGCATCATCCCGCCCCGCCACCAGGGCGATCCCCGCCAGCACGCGGTCAAATTTCGACACCCCGCGCGCATGGGTATCGGAATAGCCCTTGATCAGCCGCCGGCAGCGAATGACTTCGACGGCCAGGTCATAATCGCCGTCCAGATAGCCCATCGCCACGTCCAGCCAGCGCTCAAGATGTGCAACTTCCTGCGCGTGCCGCAGGCTGCCAAGACGGCGCGTCTTCATGCCACCCAGCACATAAAGCAGCAGATAGGCCCGCAAGCTGTCGGTGCGCAGCCTGCGGCCCTTGTTGAACAGCCTGTCAATCCGCGCCATCCACTTCGGGCTGGACTCAAGCCTTGCCCCCAGACGTGCGGGCAACAGCCCTACGATTTCCTCGGCCCGCGGGTGCAGAAACTCGGTCAGTTGCACCACATTGCCCGGCTTTGCCCCCATCTCGGCCGCGATCCTTTCGGCACGCCCGGCGCGGGTCTTGATATCGGCCACCCGGATCACATCATCATAAGCCATTGCATTGGCGATATATTTTGCAGCCTGATGCGTAAGCTGCCACGGCGCGTGGTCGCGGGCCAGCACCGTTTCAACCCGGGTCAGGTAGGCAGCGCCATAGGCCAGATCCTGAAACTCGACCACTTTGCGCAGCCCCCGCAGCGCCATTTCGGACACAGGCAGTCGCAAGGCGCGGTCCATCAGGGCCTGCCAGTCGCGCAGCAAGGGCGCGGGGCCCACGGCCTGTGCCACACCGGCGAATGTGATCACCGTTTCCGCCACCCGGCCCTGCGCCGCATCATAGCCCGCCGCAAAGGCGCGCAGACTGGCTTCGGCCCCCTTGCCGCCGCCCCGAATGGCCGCCTCGAACGCCGCACGCGGGAAGGGCAGCACCTCGGCCCCTGCCAATGCGCCGAACAGGCTGGCCGAAATCACCGAACCTTGGGCAATCGCCAACGCGTCGAAATCTGCCGCGATGAACCGGCGCGCCGCAATTTCCGCCGCCGCCATCACCTCTTCGGACGAGGCGATGCCATCTCCGGGTGTCATCTTTTCAGATACCGCCAACGCCCGGTGCGTCGAGGTGATCAGGGTCGTGCGGTCGGGCGTCACAAAACCGCGGATGATCGACCGGCCCGCCTCCATCATCTCGGCGGTGATCATGATGTCGACATCGCCCCCCGCTGGCATCAGCGAGAAGATCGGGGTGTGCGCACCGGCCGGGGCCATTTCCACATAGTAAACCGTGGCCCCGGTGCGCTGCGCCACCCCTGCCACCGACGTCGCTTGCGCCACATAGCCATTGGCCCGCGCCAAAGCCTCGATCCAGCCGGTCAGAACGCCGCCGCCCTGCCCGCCCACCGCCAACACAGCAAGCTTGATGATCCCCTTCAGGGCGGGATCGACGGTCATGGTTGATTGCAGCGTCATAGGCGGAACTCCAGCCGTCTGGCGGCACGACGGGCTTGCAGCCAGCCGATGATGCGGGCGCGCAAGGCGGCGATACGCAGCTCCCACCGCCCGGGATTATGGACCACATCGGCGCGATAAAAGCTGGGGCAAAGGATGGCGGCATCCGCCACCTCGCCACAGTTGCCGCAGCCGACACAAGATTGATCAATCGACGCAACAGGATCATCGCGCAACGGATCATCAAGCCTTTTCAAAGACAAGGAAGGACAACCCGACAGCCGGATACAGGCGTGATCGCCGGTGCAGGTGTCTTCATCGACGCCAAAGCGCGGAATGTCCACCCGGCGACCGGCCTTGATCGCCGCCGCCCGCAGCGGCTTTTCGCGGCGCTGCTTGTTCAGCATGCATTCCGACGAGGCAACGATCACATGCGGCCCCGGCGCATCGGTTGTCAGCGCCTCGCGGATGGTGTCGCGCATCTTGCCCACGTCATAGGTGTGGTCGATCTGGCGCACCCAGGTGATGCCGATGCCGTTCAGGGCCTTGGAAATCGGGTTCTTGGTGGCCTTGGTGGCATTGTCGGCGCGGGACGACATCACGTCCTGTCCCCCCGTCGCCGCCGAGTAGTAATTATCGACCACAATGGCCACGCCATCCGACTTGTTGAAGGCCATGTTGGTGAACGAGGAACTCAGCCCGTTGTGCCAGAACCCGCCATCACCAATGATCGCCACCGGCCTGCGCTCACCACCACCATCAAAGGCCGCGTTTGCGGCAGGCCCCAGACCATAGCCCATGGTGGCACCGCCGATTTCAAAGGGCGGCAGGCTGGCGAACAGATGACAGCCGATGTCGGCGGCGATCTGATGCTTGCCCAACTCTTTTTCCACCAGCTTCATCGCGGCGAAAATCGGCCTCTCGGGACAGCCGGTGCAAAAGCCCGGCGGGCGGATCGGCACGGTTCTGGACAGGTCCGGTATCGCCGGGCGATCCATGTTCGGCGCGCGCACCACCGCCGCCAGCATATCAGGGGCCGCAGCCTTCAGAAAGCCGGTGACGGCATCCAGCATCACCTGCCCCGTGTATTCCCCGGCCAGCGGGAACAGGCCCTTGCCGTGCAGTTTCACCTGCGATCCCGCGCGATAAAGGAAGCTGCCCAATTGGGTTTCGATGAACTCGGGCTGACCTTCTTCGATCACCAGCACATGGTCCTTGCCTGCACAGAAATTCAGAAACTCAGCCGAAATCAAAGGGTAAGTCACGTTCAGCACATAGATCGGCACTTGCGTCGCGCCGTAAAGATCGGCCAGCCCCAGCCGTTGCAGCGCCCGGATCAGCCCATTGTACATGCCCCCCTGCACCACGATGCCAAGGGGGGCTTGCGGGCCGAACACCTCATTCAGACCGCGTTCGATGATGAACTTTTCGGCCGCAGGCCAGCGGTTTTTCACCTTGTCCTGCTCATGTGCAAAGCTCATCGGTGGCAGCACCACGCGGGTGAAATCGCTGCGCGGGTTTGACAGGGCATCCTTGACCGACAGTTTCGGACGTTGGTTGTCGCGGGTCTGGAAAGATCCCGTCACATGGCAAGACCGGATGCGCACCATCAACATGACGGGGGTGTTGCTGATCTCGGACAACTCAAACCCGTCGGACACCGCCTGCACGATGCTGGGCAGGTTCGGGCGCGGATCCAGCAGCCAGAATTGCGACTTCATCGCGAAGGCATGGGTGCGTTCCTGCATGATGGAACTGCCCTCGCCGTAATCCTCACCGACAATGACCAAGGCCCCGCCCGTGACCCCGGAAGATGCCAGATTGGCCAAAGCATCCGACGCCACATTGACGCCGACCGAACCCTTG
>CAZCFC010000088.1:0-10526 GCA_964497815.1 uncultured Cypionkella sp. | reverse complement strand
GCATCATCAGCCATGAGGAAACCGGCAACGGCTGGACCTATGCGCGCGACCGGGCTGTCGGGGCCTGGGCACGCGCTGCGGGGATCGTGTGGCAGGAACTGCCGCAATCGGGTGTGGTGCGGCGGTTGGGTTCGCGCAATGGCTGGCAAGGGCAGCGCGACGCCTTCATGGCCGCCCCCGCCCTGCCTGCCCCCGACGCCGTGCGCGCCATACCGGGGCTGGAGCCGGGGATGATCCCCACCGCCCGCGCCCTGCGTCTGGCCGAGGATCGCTGCGCCCACCGTCAGATCGGCGGGCGGGCGCAGGGGCTGGCGTTGCTGGACAGCTTTCTGACCACACGGGGCGAGCCTTATCGCGCCGCCATGTCATCGCCCGTCACCGGCGAGCGTGCCTGTTCGCGCCTTTCCCCCCATATCGCACTGGGGTCGGTGTCGCTGCGCGAGGTGGTGCAGGCCACGGGCGCGCGGCAGGCAGAACGGGCGGGCGGGCGCTGGAGCGGGTCGCTCGCCAGTTTTCAAAGCCGTCTGGCCTGGCGCGACCACTTCATCCAGAAACTGGAGGATGAACCGGCCATCGAAACCCGCTGCCTGCAAAAGGCGGCAGAGTCGCTGCGCCCACGCCAGTCTGATGCGTCGCGGCTGGCGGCCTGGGAGGTGGGCGAGACGGGCATGCCGTTCCTGGACGCCTGCCTGCGCTATCTGGCGGCAACGGGCTGGCTGAACTTTCGGATGCGGTCGATGGTGATGGCCTGCGCGTCCTATCATCTGTGGCTGGACTGGCGCGACACCGGGGCCATTCTGGCCCGGCGGTTCACGGATTATGAGCCGGGGATCCATTGGCCACAGGTGCAGATGCAGTCCGGGGTGACCGGCATGAACACACCGCGCATCTACAACCCGGTCAAGCAGGGCTGGGATCAGGACCCGACCGGCGTTTTCACCCGCCGCTGGCTGCCGGAACTGGGGGCCGTGCCCGATGCCTATCTGCAAGAGCCGTGGAAATGGACCGGGGCCGGGTCGATCCTTGGGCGGCGCTATCCGGAACCTCTGGTCGATGTGGCGACCGCCCAGCGTGCCGCGCGCGAGGCGGTCTGGGGCCTGCGCCGCAAACCCGCCGCCCGCGCCGAGGTGGTTGAGATCATCGAACGTCACGCTTCGCGCAGCCCGATGCGCCGCAGCCCTGCCCCGGCCCTTGGCCAGTTGAGCCTGGATCTGTGATGGCAAAGATGAAGCGCAAAGGCGACCTGCCGGTTAAAACCTGCGCAGCCTGCGGGCGACCCATGGTCTGGCGCAAGGCATGGGAAAAGGTGTGGGATGAGGTGAAATATTGCTCGCAGCGGTGCCGGCGGCAGAAGGGGGGCTTTCCGCCCCCCTCGCTGCGCTCCCCCCCGGAGGATATTTGAGCACAGAGGATGACAAGGGCTGCGGGGGTGGTCAGGCGCAAAAGCCGGCGGTTTGCGGCGCAGATCATGGGGCATTGCCGCAGCAGCCGCCGGGCTGACAAGCGCAAGCGGTGGGGTGTGGGGAAGCAGTGCGGTGGCGCCGCACCGCCCCAAAGCCGGTCACTGCACGCCGATGATCCGTGCCAGTTTGCCCAAGGTCTGAAGCCCCAGTTCCACCGCTCCGAAGGCGCGGGCATTTTCGGCCTCTTGCGCCGTGGCCATGATCATCGACAGCGTCACCTTGGTCTGATCGCCCAGATCGTCGAACACCGCCGTCGCATCTGCATGTTTGGGGCCATTTTCGCCCCACAGCAGCACGTATTCGATGCGGCTTTGCGGCTGAATCAGGGTGTAGAGGTGGTGGTTGGGAAACACCGTGCCATCGGGGGCAATCATGTCGAAGACCCACTCGCCCCCTGTGCGCAGATCAATCCGGGCCGTGCGGCAGGAATACCCATCCGGCCCCCACCATTGCGGCAAGGACAGCGGGTTGACCCAGGCCCCCCAGACCGTTGCCACCGGGGCGTTGATCACCCGCTTGATCACCAGGGTGCGATCAGCGGTCATTTCAGCCCCTGCGCGTATTCTTCCAACTGCGTGACCACGGTGCCCCAGCCATCATAAAACCCCATCTCGGCATGGGTCTTTGCGGCTTCGGCGGTGCGGTGGCGGGCGACGGCGGTATAGCGGGTGCGGCCATTGCCGATGTCTTCAAAGGTCAGGATCGCCGTCATGAAGGGTTCGGGGCTGGGCTTCCAGCCTTCGGTGTAAGTATCGGTGAAAACAAGCTTTTCATTCGGGATCACCTCAAGGTATACCCCGTTGTTTTCCATCAGATGGCCATCCACCTCAAAGGTGGTGTTGCACTTGCCGCCGGGGCGCACATCCAGTTCGCAGGCCGTCACCTTGTGCGGTTTTGGCACGAACCAATGCATCAGATGCTCGGGCGTGGTCCAGCATTTGAACAAAAGCTCACGCGGGGCGTTGATGTCGCGGGTCAGAACAAGGTCAAGTTCGGGATCAAGTGTCATGGGGTTTCCTTCATCAAGGTCGCAACATAGGCTTCCAACCGGTCTGTCCGCGACTCCCACACCGTGCGCTGCCCAGCCAGCCAGTCGGCGGTGGCGTCCAGCGTTTCGGGGCATCCGCGGCACATCCGGGTGCGTCCGGTTTTCGTGGTGGCGATCAAGGCTGCCTGCTCCAACACCGCCAGATGGCGCATCACGGTGGGCAGCGCCAAGCCCGTCGGCCGCGCCAGTTCAGACACCGGCACCGCGCCCGCCCCGATCTGCGACAACATTGCGCGGCGGGTGGGATCAGACAGGGCCTGAAAGATCAGTGAAAGGTCAGCGTCATGTTTAGTCATATCACTAAGTAACATCCGCGGCGCGCTTTGGCGAGATAAAACTTAGCCGCACCGCTAAGTTTTATCTTCGCCCATCCGCGATAGCTGTATGCGCCCGACCAAGACAATCAAAGCGCCAGATTTGTTGCCCTGCACGGCATTTTCGCCTATCTGTGTGCCATCGTATACCAGACTGGAGCCTATGATGACCCGGACCGATCGCCACGGCCTGCAGGTGGATGCAGCCCTTGCCACGTTCATTGAAACGCAGGCGCTGCCAGGCACCGGGATTGCCGCAGATGCCTATTGGTCGGGCTTTGCCACGCTGATCCGTGATCTGGCACCGAAGAACCGCGCCCTGTTGGCCAAGCGCGATGATCTGCAGTCCCGCATTGACGCCTGGCACATAGCCCATCGCGACGGCCCGCATGATCATCTGGCCTATCGCGCCTTTCTGGAGGAAATCGGCTATCTGCTGCCCGAAGGCCCGGATTTCAAGATCGACACCACCAATGTCGACCCCGAAATCGCCTTGGTGCCCGGTCCGCAGCTGGTGGTGCCTGTCACCAATGCCCGTTATGCGCTGAACGCCGCCAACGCCCGCTGGGGCAGCCTGTATGACACGCTTTATGGCACAGATGCGATGGGATCGGCGCCTCCTGCGGGCGGATATGAACGTGGCAGGGGTGCCCGGGTGGTCGCACGCGCGCGGGTTTTTCTGGACGAGGCGTTTCCGATTGCGGGCGCAAGCCACGCCGATGTGCGCCGCTATGTCGTCAAGGATGGCGCGCTGATGGTCGATGACTTGCCACTGGTCACGCCAGCGAAATTTGTGGGCTATCGCGGCAATCCCAAGGCCCCGGACGCGATTTTGCTGCGCAACAACGGGCTGCATGTGGAACTGGTGTTCGACCGGGCGCATTTCATCGGTGGGCGGGATCAGGCCTTGCTGGCCGATGTGGTGCTGGAAAGCGCTGTGTCCGCGATCATGGATTGCGAAGATTCAGTGGCCTGCGTCGATGCCGAGGACAAGATCGGGGCCTATGCCAACTGGCTTGGCCTGATGAAGGGCGATCTGACCGCCGTTATGGACAAGGGCGGCAAGCAGATCACCCGCCGCCTGAACGCTGACCGTGTGTACACCGCCCCGGATGGCAGCCTGCTGACCGTGAAGGGCCGCGCGCTGCTGTGGATCCGCAACGTGGGTCATCTGATGACCAACCCGGCGATTCTGGACGAAAGCGGCGCGGAAATTCCCGAAGGATTGATGGACGCGATGATCACGACGCTGATCGCCTTGCACGATCTGCGCAAGACTGATGGCTTGCGCAATTCGGTCATGGGCTCGGTCTACATCGTCAAACCCAAGATGCACGGCCCGGAAGAAGTGGCTTTTGCCGATGAGATTTTCGCCCGCGTGGAAAGCGTTCTGGGTCTGCCTGCCCATACCGTCAAGCTGGGCATCATGGACGAAGAGCGCCGCACCTCGGTCAATCTGAAGGAATGCATCCGCGCCGCGCAACACCGTGTGGCCTTCATCAACACCGGCTTTCTGGACCGCACGGGGGACGAGATTCACACTTCGATGGAGGCAGGGCCGTTCAGCCGCAAGGATTTCATCAAACGCAAGGCGTGGATCGGGGCCTACGAGAACCTGAACGTCGATATCGGCCTTGAGTGCGGGCTGTCGGGCCGCGCGCAGATCGGCAAGGGCATGTGGGCGATGCCGGACCTGATGGCCGCGATGCTGGAGCAGAAGATTGATCACCCAAAGGCCGGGGCGAATTGCGCTTGGGTGCCGTCTCCCACCGCCGCCACCCTGCATGCGCTGCATTACCACAAGATCGACGTCTTTGCCGTGCAGCGCCGCTTGGCCGCAGGGGGCCGCCGCGCCCATGTCGATGCGATTCTGGATATTCCACTGGCCACCTACCGGCGCTGGAACCCCGATCAGGTCCGCCAAGAGGTCGAGAACAACGCCCAAGGTATTCTGGGCTATGTGGTGCGCTGGATTGATCAGGGCGTCGGTTGCTCCAAAGTGCCCGACATACACGACGTGGGCCTGATGGAAGACCGCGCCACCTGCCGGATTTCGTCGCAGGCGCTGGCGAACTGGCTGCACCACGGCGTGGTGTCCGAGGCACAAGTGCATGAAGCCATGCAGAAAATGGCCGCCGTGGTGGACCGTCAGAACGCAGGCGATCCGGCCTATCGTCCGATGGCCCCCGGCTTTGATGGCATCGCCTACAAGGCCGCCTGCGAGCTGGTGTTCAAGGGGCGCGAACAGCCATCGGGCTATACCGAACCTGTGCTGCACGCACGGCGGCTGCAACTGAAGGCGCAAGGCCAGCGCCGGGCCGACGCAAAGGTCTAGCCGTTCCCGGCAGACCGCCGATTGCACAGGGGCGCGCCTGCCTGAACCGGGCAGGCGCGCAACCCATCACCCGATATCCAACGCCAGCGCATGGACGCGGTGGGTCAGGTCGCCCAAGGCGGCATGAACCGCACGATGCCGCGCCACGCGCGACAGCGGCGTCAACGCTGCGGCGCGGATCAGCACGGCAAAATGGCTTTCCCCCGAACCCTCATCCCCACCATGTCCGGCGTGCTTTGCGCTTTCGTTCACAATTTCAAGCCGCTCTGGGGCAAAGGCCGCGACCAGCCGCAGTTTCATTTCGTCTGACACGCTCATTTTTCCGTCAACCCCCTTCAATCCGCTGCGCAATGCCCTAAACTCTCGCCTCCGAGTCGGAAAGGCCAGCCCAAATGTCTACACGTCCCCCGTTTGAATTCGATATCCGCGTCTCGTCGGACAAGGCCAAGCGCAAGACCACGCGCCGGGGCATGTCCGGGGCGTTTGAGACATCAAACAAGGGCTGTGATTTTCCGACCTGCAAGGAAAAAGGCGCCTACCGCGCCCCGAAATCCCCCGACCATCTGGATGAATTCTTCTGGTTCTGCCGCGACCACGTGCGCGAATATAACCTGAAGTGGAATTTCTTCGGCACGGCAACGGATGAGGAATTCCAGAAGCTTCTGGAAAAAGACCGTCTGTGGGAGCGCGAGACGAAACCGTTCTCGCGCAAGGACGACGGCAACGCGTGGCACCGACTGGGTGTCGATGACCCGATGTCCCTGCTGGGTGAAAACGCCACGCGCAACCCCGGCAAGCCGACATCGAACGCCACCCGCAAACTGCCCGCGACCGAGCGCAAGGCGATCGAGATACTTGACGCACGCGACACCTGGACCAAGACCGAGATTCGCAAGCAATACAAAGGCTTGGTGAAAGATCTTCACCCAGACATGAACGCGGGCGACCGCAGCGACGAGGATCGCCTGCAAGAGGTGGTCTGGGCCTGGGACCAGATCAAGGACAGCCGCTACTTCAAAGAGTGACAGGCGGCACCGGCCAAGACAGAGGCGGGGGTTTCACACCCCCGCGCCATTGCTTCCTTGCGGAAACACTGGCTTCCCCCGTGGGATATTTGGGGACAGATGAACGCAAATTTTAATCAAATTGTTGGCTTGCGCCGTGTAAGGATTGCAAAGCTCAGGCCATGGCCTGCACCCGCCGGATGAAATCGTATTTCAGCAGCCAGATCAGCACGCGTTCAATACCGGGTCCGCGCAGGCCGGTTGCGACTTCCAGATCGGCAAGACTGCTGCCGCCCGGATGTTGGGCCGCAACCGCAGCCAACACCGCCGCGATGTGGTCGGGCGCGGCAAACATCCGCTTCAACCCCTGATAGTTGCGCACCGCCAGCACCTTGGCCAATGAGGCGCGCCCGGTCAGGTCCGTGGCAACAAAGCGGATGCCGGCAAAACCTGCGGTTTCGGTCGGGTAGCCGCCAAACAGGGCGGTGGGCGACGGCGCGACTGGCAGGCCTTCGGGCGCATAGCGGCGTGATTGCGCCCCCGATGCCAGCCGCAGCGCATCCTGCTCGGCCCACAGATCCTGCATTTGCGGAATGATCTGTGCCCAATCGTAAACCTCACGCGCCCGTTTCGCCCCCGCCTGCCCCATCTTGCGGCGCAGATCAGGGTTGCGGGCCAGATCCAGAATGCGGGCGGTCAGTTCGGGCATGTCGATCTCGGTCATTGCCGAGGCCGAGGCGCAATACTGCACATAGCTGTCGATGCCGCCCTGATAGCGCAGCGCCTCTTGCGCCAGATGGCGCGCGGGCAACGAACGGCTGGTGACACGAAAACCGACGTCAGGTGTGACGGTATCCTTCATGCCGTCCCAATCGGACACCAGCAAAGGCAGGCCCGCAGCCATGCCTTCTATCGGAGCAAGTCCGAAGGTTTCCTGAATGTTGTCAATCAGGAACAGGAACACATCCGCCCCCGACAGCACCGAACGGCGTTCATCCGCATTGGCGCCGTCCAGCAGGGCAAAGCCCACATCCGGCATCAACTGCGCCGCGCCCTGTCCAAACACCTTGCGCGAGTAGTCGTCGCGGAACAGCCCGCAAAACGCAACATGCAGCTTTTGCTCTGGCAACCGGGCCTGCGCCGCCTGCATCGCCAGATAGATCGGCAGCGGATCGAATTTCTCATGCGGGGTCAGGCGGGCGATGGTGGTGAAGACCACATCCTGCGGCTTGGCCCCCAGGCGCGCACGCAACGCCGCACCCGCCGCCGGATCGCGGGTGAAATCGTCGCAATGAATGCCCAGTGGAATCACCGGCAGCATAGGGCGGGGCGGCGGCGTGGCGCGCAGATGGCTGCGCATGTGCAAATCTATCAGATCCATCTGATGGCTGACCGAGTCCAGCACCGCGCGCGAGGTACAGATCACCGCATCCCAAGCCGTCACCGGGGCCATGCGCAGATCGAAAAAACCCTGCATGACGGCGGCGGTGGACGTCGTGTGCGTTATCCCGCAAATCGACCATGCCCCGGTGCCATAGGCGGCGCGGCGCCAGCTTTCGGTTGCATAGTTCGGGCTGGGAAAGAACAGCGTGGGCACCGGGGCCATGGTTGCGGGTCGCAGCAACGGCACATGGCGCAAGGCCATGCCGGGGCGCAATTGCCCGGCCAAGGCCCGCACGGGGGTCACGTCATCGGCCGCCTTCGATAACAGCACGAATTCATCACAATCTGCGTGGCGCAGGAAGCCTTTCAGGAAAGACTCGCCAGCCACCCGGCGCCCGTTGATACCCTTGGCCTTGGGGTCGAACCCGTCCTGCGCGTACCAGATTGCGGCGTTGTGCGCCGATGGTCTCATTTGCGCACCATCCACAGCCAGGGGGTCGGCCCTGTGCGCCATTCCCACAGCGCAAGCAGCCGGTCCAGATCGCCAAGGCTTTCCATCCAGTCGGGCAGCACGGACGCGTCCAACATCCGCCCGATCACCCGCACCTCATGCGTGGCACGGAACCGCCCCGCGATCAGCGCCGAGATACCGGGGCGCATGCAGTCATGCGCTTCGACCAGAATGTCGGCTTTCAGCAAACCGGGGGCAAGCGTGGGGTCCAGCAGCTCTGCTTCAGCGCCTTCGATGTCACACACCACCAGTGATTTCTTGCCCTTGCAGATGTCAAAATCGGCATGCTCCATCCGCCCGCCGATTTCGACGCGGTCTGCCACACCATTCGCGTTGGCCAGCGTCCGGCACAGCGTCTGTGCATTTGGGTTTTCATCCCGCGCCAACACCCGCGCCAAAGGCAGCCGCAGCGCAAGTCCAACGGCGTAATAGCCTTCGGCTGATCCCACATCGACCACCAGCTTGTAGCGTCTGCCGGCGATTTCCTCGATCACCGGGGCAAGGCTGGCCTCGTAGGCCCCGATCAGCCGCGCGCTGCGCGACCCTTCCGACGCCCGCACCGGGTATTTCATGCCCTTGAAAGGACCAGACAACACCTCGGTGCCCGAGCGGTCGGCCAAGGTGTTGGCGATCAGTTCCGACCGCCATTTCGCCAGATGCCGCAACGCCTCGGCCAGACGCGCGGGGTCCGCCGGGGCGGCGGCGATGCGGCGCAAGGTTTCGGTGGCGGCAATCGTAAAAGGCGAAGGGGCATTGGCCAAGGGGTAGGCTCCGCAACATAAGGGCGGGACCTGTACCGCCTGCACCATGGGTAGCGCTGCGGGACCCACCTGTCCATCCCGGGCGCCGTTACACGGGCAGGAATTTCAGGGCCGCCCCGTTCATGCAATAGCGCAACCCGGTCGGCTGCGGCCCGTCGTCAAACACATGGCCCAGATGCCCGCCACAGCGGCGGCAATGCACCTCTGTGCGGCTGCCAAACAGACCCGGATCGTCGCGGGTGCCGATCGCATTGTCCAAGGGCTGAAAGAACGACGGCCAGCCGGTGCCGCTGTCAAACTTGGTGACCGAGGCAAACAGCGGCAGATCACAGCCCGCGCACAGGAAGGTTCCGGCACGCTTTTCCTTGTCCAGCGGGCTGCTGCCGGCGCGCTCGGTGTCGTGGTCCCGCAAGACCGCATATTGCTGCGGCGTCAGGCGCGCGCGCCATTCGGCGTCGGTCAGCGTTACCTCGAAGGTTTCGGCCTGCAGGGGACGCGCCACGAACAGGGCTGCGACAGAGGACAGAGAGGTACGACGGACCATGGTGGTTCTCCTTGGGGTTACCGCGATCATGGCACAGTTACGTCGGCCCCGCCGCCAAGTTTCAACGGCTCACGCAGATGCGAAGTGCCGTTACCCCTTCCCCTTGCGGCCCCCCGCGTTATGTTCCACAACTCGGACAGGATCGCGGGCCAGTGCCCGCCAGTTTGATATGGGCGACGGGCAATGGCAGAGACGATTATGAAACCGACCGAAGAAATCTCGGTCCGCGAAATGTTCGGCATCGACACCGACATGAAGGTGAAGGGCTTTGCCGAAGCCACCGACCGCGTGCCAGCGATTGATCCGACCTACAAATTCGATCCCGACACCACTTTGGCGATTCTGGCGGGCTACGCCTATAATCGTCGCGTGATGATCCAGGGCTATCACGGTACGGGAAAATCGACCCATATCGAGCAGGTCGGCGCGCGGCTGAACTGGCCGACGGTGCGGGTCAACCTTGACAGCCATATCAGCCGCATCGACCTGATCGGCAAAGACGCCATCAAGCTGCGCGATGGCAAACAGGTCACCGAATTCCACGAAGGCATCCTGCCTTGGGCGCTGCGCAATCCGGTTGCGATCGTGTTCGACGAATACGACGCCGGCCGCGCCGACGTGATGTTCGTGATTCAGCGCGTGCTGGAACATGACGGCAAGCTGACCCTGCTGGACCAGAACGAAATCATCACCCCGCACCCGTCGTTCCGCCTGTTCGCCACCGCGAACACCGTAGGCTTGGGCGACACCACCGGCCTTTACCACGGCACCCAGCAGATCAACCAAGCCCAGATGGACCGTTGGTCACTTGTCGCCACGCTGAACTACCTGAGCCACGACGCCGAGGCCGCCATCGTTCTGGCCAAGCGCCCGCATTACAACACCGAAAAGGGCCGCAAGACCATTTCGCAGATGGTGACCGTGGCCGACCTGACCCGCACCGCCTTCATGAACGGCGATCTGTCCACCGTCATGTCGCCCCGGACCGTCCTGAACTGGGCCGCCAACGCCGAGATCTTCCGCAATATCGGCTATGCGTTCCGGCTGACCTTCCTGAACAAGTGCGACGAGCTGGAACGCCAGACGGTGGCGGAATTCTATCAGCGCTGCTTTGACGAGGAACTGCCGGAAAGTGCGGCGAGCCAGAGCATCCGGTGATGTGG
>CAZCFC010000087.1:0-10563 GCA_964497815.1 uncultured Cypionkella sp. | reverse complement strand
CAGTTCGATCACTTCGACGGTGGACGGATCCACCTTGTCGGAATGCTCCGAGAGCGACTTCTTGGTGGAGTGGATCAGGCTTTCGGCCTGATTCTTGGCTTCCACCAATTCGCGGCGGGACTTGTCGGCATCGGCATTCGCCTCCGCGTCCTTGACCATTTTCTCGATATCTTCATCCGACAGACCGCCCGAGGCCTGAATGGTGATCGCCTGTTCGCGGTTGGTGCCTTTGTCCTTGGCCTTCACCGTCACGATGCCGTTGGCGTCGATGTCAAAGGTGACTTCGATCTGCGGCAGACCACGCGGCGCCGGGGGGATGTTTTCCAGATTGAACTGGCCCAGCATCTTGTTGTCGGCAGCCATCTCCCGCTCACCTTGGAACACCCGCAGGGTCACCGCATTCTGGTTGTCCTCAGCGGTCGAGAAGACTTGGCTCTTTTTCGTCGGGATCGTGGTGTTGCGGTCGATCAGGCGGGTGAAGACGCCACCCAGCGTTTCGATGCCCAAGGACAGGGGGGTTACGTCCAGCAGAACCACGTCCTTGACGTCGCCCTGAAGCACGCCGGCCTGAATGGCGGCACCAGCGGCCACCACCTCGTCCGGGTTGACGCCCTTGTGCGGCTCTTTGCCGAAGAACTTGGTCACTTCCTCGATCACGCGTGGCATGCGGGTCATACCACCGACCAGAACCACTTCGTCAATGTCAGCCATGGTCAGGCCAGCGTCTTTCAACGCGTCCTTGCAGGGCTTCATCGACTTTTTGATCAGGTCATCTACCAGAGATTCCAGCTTGGCGCGCGTCAGCTTGACAACCAGGTGCAGCGGTTGACCGGTGTTGCGGTCCATGCTGATGAAAGGTTGGTTGATTTCAGTCTGCTGGCTGGAAGACAGTTCGATCTTGGCCTTTTCAGCAGCCTCTTTCAGGCGCTGCAGGGCCATCTTGTCCGAAGACAAATCGACGCCGTGTTCCTTTTTGAACTCATCGGCCAGATAGTTGACGATGCGCATGTCGAAATCTTCGCCACCAAGGAAGGTATCGCCGTTGGTGGATTTCACCTCGAACAGGCCGTCGTCAATCTCCAGAATGGTGATATCAAAGGTGCCGCCGCCAAGGTCGTAAACCGCGATGGTTTTCGATTCCTTGCGGTCCAGACCATAGGCCAGCGCGGCCGCAGTCGGTTCGTTGATGATGCGCAACACTTCCAGACCGGCAATCCTGCCCGCGTCTTTGGTGGCCTGACGCTGGGCGTCGTTGAAATAGGCCGGAACCGTGATCACTGCTTGGGTGACGGTTTCACCCAGATAGGATTCTGCGGTTTCCTTCATCTTTTGCAGGATGACGGCGGAAACCTGTGCCGGGGAATACTTCTCACCACGCACTTCAACCCAAGCATCACCATTGCCGCCGTTGACGATCTTGTACGGCATGTTCTTCTGGTCTTTGACGATCACCGGATCGTCATGGCGACGCCCGATCAGGCGCTTGACTGCAAACACCGTGTTGGTGGCGTTGGTCACGGCCTGACGCTTGGCGGCCTGACCGACAAGGCGTTCGTTTTCCGTGTAAGCCACGATTGACGGCGTGGTGCGCGCGCCTTCCGCGTTTTCGATGATCCGGGGCTGCGAGCCGTCCATGATGGCAACGCAAGAGTTGGTCGTCCCGAGGTCAATACCAATGACTTTGGCCATGAGTGGTCCCTTTCCGTAGGCGATGTTGTGGGGCGGAACCCAAGCAGGCATCCCGCACCGATCCCAAGTGAGACGCGGTTGGGGCTGTCGCCCGTTCCCGGCTTCTGGGCGTATATAGGGAGGTCAAATTCGCCCTGCAAGCGTTGTGGGCCAAGGAAGATCAGGGAAATCTGACGAAAAAGCGCAACGTTGCCCGGATACCAGCTTTCCTACCCAGCTTTTCCTACGGTGTCAGCGTGCAGCAGCCGCTGAAGGCAGCACTTGCAGCGCCCGTTTGGTCGCGCAGAAACAGATCAACGCCGATGCCATAACTGCGGTCGGACATTCCATCAGAACAATTCTGTCCGCGCAGGGTGGCCAGACCGTCAATGTCATTGCCTTTGAATGCCACCGCAGCGGTGCCAAGGTAGGGGCCGTTTTGCCAAAGCGCCGTAATATTGACGTCCTGTCCCTGCGTTCCCGGATCGGACAGAAGCCCTGCGCGCCGTGCCGGGTCAAGATCAAGACCCCAGAAGGGTTCGGTGCCACCGCAATGCAGCGGTGATTCCAGCGCCCCCCAATCCGGCCCGCCTTGCTGTGCCAGAAACCGCAGCGCCACATAACCTGTGCCTTCTGCTGTGTTCACCGTGCCCCAGGTGCCGGCGGCGTTGACCGCAACCACCTCGACCCCTTTGGCATCGCGGGGCAGGCTGCCCAATATATCCGCACTGGCCTTGGGTTCGGCGCGAATGTTCAGTACATCATTCGCCGCCACCCCGGTGACGTCATACAGTGCAGGCAGTGTCTGCTGCGCCTCTGCCGCCAAGGGCGGCCAGAACAGTGCCAGGCCCAAGGCCAAAACGCGCATCATTTCCCCGCGCTCCAGCTGGCAGAGGCGTGCTTGGTGGTGTAATGTTCACCCATCAGGCCGATCACCATCAGAACCATCGTCACAACGATGGGATAGCCGATCGAGCTGTAATGAGGATGGTAATTCTCGAACATGAAACCACGCGTCTGGTCGATGGAATGGAACAGCGGATTCCAAGTGTACATCGACAGGATATAGGTGGGTGTCGCGTTTGCCAGAAACATCTTGCCCGAAAAGATCATATTCGCCCGCGAATAGATCGTGGTCAGAATTCCAAAGAATTCAGGTTGCCAAGGCGTTGCGGCCTTGAACACCATGCCGACACCAACGCCCGAAATCCACGACAGCAAGAACATGCCAACCACATAGACCGGCTCGTGAATGGTGATGTGGTTCCACAAAGTATGGTAAACGAAAAGGATCACCCCTGCCGACAGGGTTTGCAGGTAAAGCGCGCCCAAAGCCGCCGATCCGATAGCGACAATCGTGTTCATCGGAGAATGCTTCATCATTGCCGACGTCGGGCCGTCAGACTTGGCCACCGCCTGCAATGTCTTTGAGTGTGTGGCAAAGTTGAACACACCCGTCATGATGTACAACACAAAATCACCGCGAACGCCACGCCCGCGTCCGCCCATCAGGTCGAACATGAACACCATGATCACCACCATGACCACGGATTGCAGAATGCTCATCAGCAGGCCAACCACCGCGTTGCCGTGCGATTTGCGGATGTTGCGCACAGCGGCGTGGAAGATAAGCTCCAGGATGGCAAGGCCGCTGTTGGCGGTTGTACGTCGGACTTCGGGCCGAAACATGTGCGCGCTACCTCAATGCCACCAGACGGGCTTTGCCTGTCATACATGGGAAATCTTGCTGTTCCCTTTCCAACCGATGATAAGGGCAGCAGCAGTATTAATCAACAACGCGGCCAATCTGTGGCGTTGTGAACAGGAGCCCCGATGGACTTTGACCGTTTGATCCCCGTTATCCGCCGACTGGCGCTTGAGGCTGGCGACCGTATCATGGAGGTCTACAACGGCCCGGATTTTGAAGTGAAGTCAAAGTCCGACGCCAGCCCGGTGACAGTGGCGGACGAAGCGGCAGATGTGCTGATTTCGGCAGGTCTGCGCGCGGCATTTCCCGATGTGGTGCTGATCACCGAAGAACAGGCCGACAGCCACGCGCTTCGTGCCCAGACGTTTCTGATCGTCGATCCGCTGGATGGCACCAAGGAGTTCGTCAAACGCGGTGGCGACTTTACGGTGAACATCGCCTATGTCGAAAATGGTGTGCCGCTGCGGGGCGTGGTCTATGCGCCGGCCTTGGGGCGGCTGTTCTACACCCAGCCGGATGGCAGCACGGTTGAAGAAACCGGTGCATTGGCCAAGGAGGTCGCAGGCCCGCTACAGCGCCTTTCGGTGCGGGTGCCGGACAATGCTGCACTGATGGTCGTTGCATCCAGATCGCATCGCGATCAGGCGCTTGAGGATTACATCGGGAAATATGCGGTGCAGGATTCCACGTCGGCCGGGTCGTCGCTGAAGTTCTGTCTGGTGGCATCGGGTGAGGCCGATCTTTATCCGCGCCTTGGCCGCACCATGGAATGGGACACGGCGGCAGGTGATGCGGTGTTGCGCGGTGCAGGTGGCCATGTGATCCGCTTTGATGACCATACCCCGCTGTGTTATGGCAAGCCCGGTTGGGACAACCCGTTTTTCATCGCCTACGCTCCGGGGGTTGATCTGAAGAAATGAGCGTTCTGATTGTCATCCCCGCCCGTTATGCCAGCACCCGCTATCCGGGCAAGCCGTTGGTTTCGTTGAAAGGCCCCGATGGCGATAAAACCCTGATCCGCCGCAGTCACGAGGCGGCAATGGCCGTGCGCGGCGTTGATCGTGTGGTGGTGGCCACCGATGACGACCGCATCCGTGACCATGCACAGGGCTTTGGTGCCGAAGTGGTGATGACCTCATCCAGCGCGCAGAACGGCACTGAACGTTGTGCCGAGGTTGCTGCCTTGCTGCCCGGTTTTGATGTGGTGGTGAATCTGCAAGGCGATGCGCCACTGACGCCGCCGTGGTTTGTCGAAGACCTGATCGCCGGGCTGCGCGCCGATCCGGGGGCCGATATTGCGACGCCGGTGTTGCGCTGCGACGGCCGGGCGCTGAACGGCTTTCTGGCAGACCGGCGGGCGGGTCGGGTTGGCGGCACGACGGCGGTGTTTGGCGCGGGGATGCGGGGGCTTTATTTCTCGAAAGAGGTGATTCCGTATACGGGCAAGACCTATGCCGATGCCGATGAAACCCCGGTCTTCCACCATGTCGGCGTCTATGCCTATCGCCCCGCCGCCTTGGCCGCCTATCCGTCGTGGCCCGTCGGTCCACTGGAAACGCTTGAGGGGCTGGAGCAACTGCGCTTTCTTGAAAATGGGCGGCAGTTGTTGTGCGTGCAGGTCGATGCCAGGGGCCGTCAGTTCTGGGAGTTGAATAATCCCAGCGACGTTCCGGTGATCGAGGCGATGATGGCGACTGCCGGATGACACAGCCACCTGTCAGCGTGATCATCGTCAGCCGCCATCGGGCGGAGGCGTTGAAGCGCTGCATTGTGGCTCTGACACAGCAGGATCACCGGTGTCTTGAGGTGATCGTGGTGGCCGATCCCGGCGCGATTGCACAGATACGCGCAATGGGTCTGGCACTGAAACTGGTGGCGTTCGACGAGGCCAACATAAGCGCCGCGCGCAACGCCGGGTTGGCCGTGGCGGCGGCCCCGGTGGTGGCCTTTATCGACGATGACGCCGTGGCCGAGCCGACGTGGCTGTCGCGGCTGACCGCGCCTTTTGCCGATCCGCAGGTGACCGCCGCCACGGGTTTCGTGCGCGGGCGCAACGGGATTTCCTATCAATGGCGGGCCTCCGAGGTGGATGCGCTGGCGCAGGATCACCCTTTTGACGCAGCGGCCACCGTGATGCGCTTTGGCACCGCGCGGCAGGCGGTCAAGACCCAAGGTACCAACTGTGCCTTTCGGGCCAGCGTCTTGCGCGCCATCGGCGGCTTTGATCCCGCCTATCGGTTTTATCTGGATGAAGCAGACGTCAATCTGCGCATGGCACATCTGGGCGCAACCGCCGTGGTGCCCGCCGCCGAGGTGCATCACGGCTTTGCCGCCAGCGACCGACGCCGCGCCGACCGTGTGCCGCTAAGCCTTTATGACATCGCCGCCAGCACCGCGCTGTTCCTGCGCCGGCACGCGCCCGGTACCGATCAGGCCGCCGCCCTGCAGGGCATCACCGCCCGCGAGGCCGCCCGCGCCAAACACCACCGCGTTGCAGGCCGGATCGGCACCATGGAAGAGTCCGCGCTGATGCGCAGTCTGGCGCTGGGCTGGGCCGACGGAATGGCGCGGCCGCTGTCGGCCTTGCCGCAGTTGCCCGCGGCACCGACGGAACTGTGTCCCTTGCCGGACACCGGTCCACGCCCCGGGCATGTGATCGCGGGGCGGATCTGGCAGCGCAAGCGCTTGGTCGAGCAAGCGGTCATGGCGGTGGCGGCGGGCAAGGTGGTGACGCTGTTTTGCCTTGCCCCCAGCATGCGCGCGCATCGCATGACCTTTCAGCCGCAGGGGTATTGGCTGCAAACCGGCGGGTTGTTTGGCCGCAGCGATCGCAGCACGCCCCGGCTGCGTCTGATCCGCTTTCGCAACCGCATTGCCGCTGAAATTGCGCGCATATCCCGATTGCGCCCTGTTGGCTAGGCGGGATCGTTGCCGCAAAATTGCCAAATCCTTTGCGGCAAGGTGCGATTATGTGCTAAATGTGACCTATATTTCCAGCAGTGCCAAATTGTTGCCAGATTCATCTGTTAACGATTGGAGGTTAGTGTGTAACATACCTCCAAAAAAGCACTCGGGCGGTGCGTAAAAAGAGTGGGCAGATGAAAGTCAAAAAGGTCACGAAGGCAGTTTTCCCGGTTGCTGGTATGGGAACGCGTTTCCTTCCTGCCACCAAGTCGATCCCGAAAGAGATCATGACTTTGGTCGACCGCCCCCTTATTCAATACGCCATTGATGAGGCGCGCGCGGCAGGCATCAAGGAATTCATCTTCGTCACCTCGCGCGGAAAATCGGCGCTTGAGGATTACTTCGATCATTCGCCCGAGCTGGAAAATACCCTGCGCAAGGCCGGAAAAGATGAGCTGTTGGAAATCCTGAAGGAAACCAACATGGACTCGGGTGCGATTGCGTATCTGCGCCAGAACCGCCCGCTTGGTCTTGGCCACGCCGTGTGGTGCGCGCGCCGGTTGATCGGCAATGAACCCTTCGCCGTTCTGCTTCCTGATGACGTCATCGCCGCCGAAAAGCCCTGCCTTCAACAGATGATGGAGGCGTATGAGCAAACCGGCGGCAACATGGTCGCCGCAATGGAGGTGCCGCCGCACAAGGCGTCTTCCTATGGTGTGCTGGATATTGCCGAGGATATGGGCGCAATCGTGCAGGCCAAAGGTATGGTTGAAAAGCCCAAGCCGAACGAGGCACCGTCCAATCTTGCGGTTATTGGCCGCTATATTCTGTCACCCAAGGTTCTGACGAACCTGAACAAGATGAAGCAAGGTGCGGGCGGCGAAATTCAGTTGACCGATGCCATTGCCGAAGAAACCAAGACCGGAAAAGTCTATGGCTACCGTTTTCGCGGGCAACGCTATGACTGCGGATCGAAGGCCGGCTTTCTTCAGGCCACCGTTGCGTTTGGCCTTGCCCGCCCCGACCTGCGCGATGAATTCGGCGCCTATCTGAACGATATGATCGCGCTGCAAAAAGCGGCACAGTAACCCAGTGGTGTGGCTGTTGGACCTGACGCGGCTGGTGTCGCGTCTGGGCCGGGGGCCGCTGACCGGGATTGATCGGGTAGAGTACGCCTATCTGTCACATTTGCTGGGTCTGAATGACGCGCTGTTCGGCCTGATCCGCACTGCGGTGGGCTTTGTGCTGCTGGACCGCTTGGGTTGCGCAGGGCTTGCCGCCAAGGTGCGGGGCGAGGCCGCATTGGGTCCGACTGACATTATCGGACGGCTGATGTATCGCGTTAATCCTGTGCGCGCACGGGCCGAAGCCGATGTGCGGCGCCTGGCGATTGCGCGCTCGGCCCGTCCGTTCCTGCGCGGGATGCTGCGGGATATGGCGGGGGCGCGTTACCTGAACGTAGGCCACGCCAACCTGACCAACCGCAGCTTGGCCGCCATCCGCGCCGCCGGTCTGCAAGCGGTGGTGATGGTGCATGACACCATCCCGCTGGACCATCCCGCCTTTGCCCGCCCGGGCACGGTGGAACCCTTTCGTGCCAAACTGGCGGCTATTGCCTGCCATGCCGATCTTGTCCTGCACACAACCCATGACGTACAGGCCAAGACAAACGCTCAGATGGCGCAGTTGGGCCGTGTTCCGCCCGGATTGGTTGCGGCGTTGGGTGTGCCAATTCCGGTGCCGGGCGAGATGCCTTTCGGCATCGAAAAAGCCCCTCCCTATTTCGTTACGATCGGAACCATCGAGCCGCGGAAGAATCATGCGTTGCTGTTGGATGTCTGGGCCAATCTTGGCCCCAACGCCCCCCGTCTTTTCATCATAGGTGCGCGCGGCTGGGCCGACGCCTCGGTCCTGAGGCGGCTTGATCGCTTGTCGCCCGACGGTCCGGTGCGTGTGCTGTCCGGCCTTGATGATTCTTCCTTGGCGGCCTTGCTTCAAAATGCCCGGGCGTTGTTGTTTCCCAGCCTGGCCGAGGGCTTTGGGCTGCCTCCGGTTGAGGCGGCTGCCTTGGGTGTTCCCGTTGTGGCATCAAACCTTGCAGTGATCCGCGAACTTCTGGAAGACTTCGCAGTTTACCTTGATGCCACAGACAGTTATTCTTGGATGGAAACAATAAAGACGCTCGCGGCGGCGGCGCATGACGGGACGGCACAAAAAAGGCTAAAGCCGCCAAATTGGGCGGATCATTTCAAGACCGTCTTAAGCGGGCAGTGATAGCGTGCCCATGGATGGACAGATGTTTGTGCAGCAGGTGGAAGAGTAAAGGTTGGGTGTTTTCTCTCGATATGTCCTGCGTCTGGCGCGTAAACGCTGGCGGATACGCGCCTTCCGCAAGCGGAGGGAGCTGCGGTCTGTTGTTGACCATACCCACCTGATTGCCCCCGACAATATCCTGCTGTTTTCCACGTTGCGCAACGAACGTGTGCGCCTGCCCTTTTTCCTGCGCTATTACCGCGATCTTGGCGTCAGCCATTTCCTGATCGTGGACAATAACAGCGATGACGGGTCGCGCGAATACCTGATGTCTCAGCCAGATGTCTCGGTCTGGTCCACACAACACAGCTACAAACGCGCGCGCTTTGGCGTGGATTGGCTGAACTGGCTGCAGACGAAATATGGACATGATCACTGGTGCCTTGTGGTCGATCCTGATGAGTTTTTCGTCTATCCCTTCTGCGACACGCGACCCTTGCGCGCGTTGACCGACTGGTTGGATGCCAGTTCGATCAAATCCTTTTCGGCGATGCTGCTTGATATGTACCCCAAAGGCCCCTTCGACGTGCAGCCCTATGCCGAGGGGCAGGACCCGTTCGAAGTCGCCCCGTACTTCGACAGCGGAAACTATGTCATTCACCGCAACAAGAAATACGGCAATCTGTGGATCCAAGGCGGCCCCCGGGCGCGGATGTTCTTTCAGGATTTGCCCGAACGCGCCCCGGCGCTGAACAAGATCCCGCTGGTGAAATGGCACCGCGACTATGCCTATGTGTCGTCGACCCACATGCTGCTGCCACGGGGGCTTAATCAGGTCTACGATGAGTGGGGGGGCGAAAAGGCTTCGGGTTGCCTTCTTCACGCCAAGTTTCTGGATACCTTTGCCGTGAAGGCCGAGGAAGAAATGGAACGCCGTCAGCACTACGCCAACAGCCACGAATACCGCGCCTATCGCGCAGCGATCAGCACACAGCCCGACCTGTGGTGCAAGTGGAGCGAGAAATACATCAACTGGCGGCAGCTTGAAATTCTGGGGCTGATGTCCAAAGGCAACTGGGCATGACAGTCGGCTTTGTCATGCTGTGCCATACGGCACTGGATCGCGCGGCCCAGGTGGCCCGGCACTGGGCTACAAACGGCTGTCCGGTGGTGATCCACGTCGACAAACGTGTGAGGCGCCGCACTTTTGACGAACTGGTCAAAGCCCTGGCCGATCTGACCAACATCCGCTTTTCCGGTCGCCATGCTTGCGAATGGGGCACTTGGGGCATCGTGGCTGCTACGCAAGAGGCAAGCACGATCATGCTGCGCGACTTTCCGGGTGTGCGGCATGTGTATCTGGCCTCCGGCTCATGCCTGCCCTTGCGCCCTGTGGAAGAAATGGTCGCCTATCTGGCCGAGCGCCCGCGCACCGATTTCATTGAATCCGTCACCACCGAAGATGTCGGCTGGACCATCGGCGGGTTGGACCTTGAGCGGTTTACCCTGCGCTTTCCTTTTTCGTGGCGTAAACAGCGCCGGTTGTTTGATGGTTATGTGAAGATTCAGCGCCGGTTGGGCTTCAGGCGCCGGGTTCCGCCGGGCATTGTGCCGCATCTTGG
This sequence comes from uncultured Cypionkella sp., assembly GCA_964497815.1. GTDB lineage: Bacteria > Pseudomonadota > Alphaproteobacteria > Rhodobacterales > Rhodobacteraceae > Cypionkella. Next base: position 408 of record CAZCFC010000087.1, on the reverse strand, counting down.
CAGCCAATGGTGGTGCCTGACGCGGCAAACCCTGTCCGCCATTCTGGAAAATCCCGAACGGCCCGAAATCGACCGCTACTTCCGCAGGGTCTGGATTCCCGACGAATCCTATTTTCAAACCTTGGTGCGGCAGGTGTCGTCCAATGTCGAAAGCCGCTCGTTGACGCTGTCGAAGTTTGACTTTCAGGGCAAACCGCACATCTTCTACGACGACCACCTGCAATTGCTGCGTCGATCAGACTGCTTTGTTGCGCGCAAGATGTGGCCGCATGCGGATCGGCTGTACAAGACGTTCCTATCCGATGATGCCCGAAATCAGGCGGTGGCCGAACCAAATCCCGGCAAGATCGACCGCCTGTTCGCCAAAGCCGTTGAGCGCCGCACCAAGGGCCGGGCCGGTCTTTACAT